>DASXSW010000606.1:0-19364 GCA_036505755.1 Binatia bacterium
ACCTCCGATGTCGTTCAAGAGCAGGAGATACACGGCTCCGTACGGTTGGAAAAACTGCCGCTTGCCGGCAACAAAATGTTCGTCGGGCTTGTTCAATTATTCAGCACGGAAACAGGCGAGCTATTGGCGATCATGCCGGACGGCCTCATTCAGCAGACGCGCGTCGGCGTTACCAGCGCGCTTGGCATGAAAGTGATGGCACGCAAAAACTCCGAAGTGCTCGGCCTCATCGGCACCGGTGGCCAAGCGAAAGCTCACTATCGATTCATGACCGCCATAATGCCGATCAAGAAAGTGAAAGTCTTCAGCCCCAATCCCGAGCACCGAAAATCATTCGTCGAAGAAATGGCGAACGAAACAGGTGTTACGGGCGAGCCGGTGGACAGCGCCGCAGAAGCTGTGCGTGGCTGCGATATTATTTGCAGCGCGACCAATTCTTCACGTCCCGTAGTCGAACCGGATTGGCTCAAGCCGGGAGTTCACTACAACTCGATCCGGGAATTTGAAACCGATCTCAGTGTGTTGGAGAAATGCGATGTGATCGCGATTCACACGCGATTCGGCGGTATTTTTCACTATCAACCGCCTGGTGTGATTGAAGACATGCCGGGAGTACGCCGCGAAAAGCCGCGCGACTGGTCAAAGTACCCTGAAATCTCAGACCTGATCGCCGGCAAAGCACCCAGCCGCACAAGTGACCGCCAGATCACTTTCTTTTTGAACAACGTCGGCACCGGCGTCCAATTCGTCGCCATGGGCTACTGCGCTTACAAAGCCGCAAAAGAAAAAGGCTTGGGCCACGAAATTCCGAGCGAATGGTTTATGCAGGATATTAAGCCGTGATTGGCCGAATGAAGTATCTATTTGCCCATCATTTTCTTTATTCGTTCGACGACTTCGGGCGGTTGCGACATCACCTCTTTCGTTAAAGCCTCGACCTCTTCGCCGGTAGTCGGATCGATATCGAGCTTTTTCTTTTTGGTCTCCGCTAAAAAATCCGGATCTTTCATTGTCTTGTTAAAGGCCTCGCGCAGCGTTTTGACGAGCTCAGGTCGGATCCTCGGTGGCGCAAGATAGGGGCGGTGAAAGTCGCCGGAAGCAAGTAGAGTGCTTGCCAAGCGTCGTCCTAGCTCCGGCGTTTTGTATTTATCCATCAGCTCGAAGATCGTCGGCACCTTGGCGAGGTTCTCGATTCTTATTCTTCCGCCTTGAACCAGCTCTCTAGAAAAACCGTTCCTGCGCCAGGTATGAAACGGCTCGCGGGAAAAATAGGCTTCTGTGCTCAGAGATCGGCACTGGATCTCGCCCCTTTCCACAGCGAGATCGATCTCGTTCCCGCCCTGATAACCGGAAATCACGTTGAATTTTGCTCCGACCGTTTCTTCCAAAAGTTTCGGCACGAGGTAGCCCATGTTTCCCGTGCCCGTGGTGCCGCATTTCGGCGGTTCTTTGGCGTTGCGCACGTCGTCGATGGTTTTGAATGGGCTATCTGCGCGCATGTAGAGAACTTGCGGCGATTTGGTCGCATTGCCGACCCAGGTATATTTCGGCCAGTCGAATTTAACCTCCGACCGGCCCACCAGTTGCTCGAAATAAAGACCCGCGTTAATCGCGCCGAGCGTTAGGCCATCCGGCTTTGCTACCGTGTAAATATAATTCGCCGCGATCATGTGGCCCGCGCCGGGCATGTTTTGCACGATAATGCCGGGATTGCCTGGAAGATATTTACCCATAAACAGCGCGATAGCGCGGGCGTAAAGATCGTAAAGATCTCCGGCCCCCGTGCCGACGATGATCGTTACGGTCTTGCCTTGGTAATATGGAGCTTGAGCGTGCCCGGTGGACGGCGCGGCGAAAAATAGAAGCATCGCGCAAACGATCACCTTGGTCATCGTGGTCTCCTTTTTCGGGTCGACTACTCCGACAATATTTTTTTCATTCGCTCAATCACGTCCGGTGGCTGGTCCATGATCTCTTGGACCAGTGCCTGCAACTCTTCTCCTGTTGACGGGTCCATGTCCATGCGTCCCTTTTTCGCTTCGGCAATCAGCTCTGGGTCCTTCATCGACTTTGCGTAGGCATCCCGCAACATCTTCACTCTCTCCGGCGGCGTCCCAGGAGTGACCAGCATAAAACGGCCAAACTCGGCACCGCTTAACAAAACGTTGGCCAAGCGACGATTCGACTCAGTCGTCTTGTATTGATCCATCAGCTCGTAGATTGTCGGCGCTTCCGCTACCACCGGATCACGTTTGCGCGTGGTCTGAATTAAATGCCGGTCAAATCCTTTTTTGTGCCAAGTATCGAAAGGCTCCCGGCCGAAATGCGGCAAAATCGTGTTGCCGCGGCAATGAACTTCGCCCTTTTCCACGGCCAGATCGATCTCATTTCCCCCCGGATAACCCATGACCGTGTTGATCTTGGCGCCCAAAGCGATCTCCAAAACCCGGTCGAGAATATATCCAGCACTCCCTACGCCGGTGCTACCGCATTTGGGGGGCTCTTTTGCTTTGATAATGTCCCCAATAGTTTTGTATGGCGCGTCAGCCCTCATGTAGAGCAGCATGTAGTTTTTTTCCTGAGAGCCAAGGATCGGAAACTTGCGCAGGTCGAACCGGACTTCTTTGTGACCCGACAATTGTTCCAAATAAACATTGCTATTAGGCATCAACGTCGTCAAACCGTCAGGCTTAGCGACGCCATAAACATAATTGGCCGCCACTAACGAGCCGCCTCCGGGCATATTCTGCACGATGATGTCCGGTTGACCGGGGATGTATTTGGGCATCGCGCGCGCTAAAAGCCGCGCCCAGCGGTCGTAAAACCCGCCCGCCGTTGCCCCGGTGACAATGCGAATCTGTTTACCTTTGTAGAAGGGTTCGGCTTGGGCCCGAACGGAACTAACGGATAGAAGATTAAAAACTCCAAAAGTTAAAAGAAACACAACCACCCGAGAACAAGCCAAGTCGATATTCATCACGCTATCCTCCGACATCACCATTTCCAATTTGCCAGCGCACGAGAACCGTACTTTGGCTACACAACCTGCTCGAAATCCGTGTCCCAAAGTTTCCTTACCTTGGCCATCTGCCCATCCGACAACCCGGGCATTCCCGAGCACGCGACCGCTTCGTCTATGTGCGTCGTGTTAGAAAAGCCAACCAGCACCACGGAGACTTTCTGATTCATCAGCCCAAAGCGAATTGCCGCTTGAGTAAGATCCCTACCCTCCACGTTCAGCGCAGCTTTTATTTTTTCCGCTCGCTGAAGGTCCAGAGGGTAATCCGAGCCCGGAGACAGCGTCTGGCCGCTGCCGCCGCCTCCCCTGCTGGGATCCGAAGTGAGTGCGCCGGCAGCTAAAACGCGGATGACGAAAGCTCCCATTCCTTTGGCCGCGGCGCGATCGAGGATTAGACCGTAGTCGAGTGCGCTGAAGCCGGCGGGAACAGGTTGTCCGGCGCTTGGATTGAGCAAATTGTAGTAGCACTGAAATCCATGGAACTGACCGCTATCGACCAACTCGTGTAGGGCTTTCGGATCGCCCAAGCCGCTAAAACCGAAGTGATCGACCTTGCCACGGTCGCGCATCGCTTTGAATCCGTCGATCACGCCGTTGGGCCCCAGTACATCTTTTGGAGCGAGGCTGAATCGTTTGCCTGTGCCGCGCTCCAAGGTGACTCGTGTATGAAGCTGGACAAAATCGACACGATCTCTCTTGAGCCTCGCCAATCCGGCTTCCACTGCGCGAATCGTCGCGGCTTTGACATCGTCGACGGCGTCGGCCTCGAGGCGTATCTTGGTCTAGATAATGGGATTCGCACCGAGCTCGTTTAGAATCCGCCCTAAGTTTTCTTCGGACTTGCCCAGGCCGTAGGCGAACGCGGTGTCGAAAAAGTTGATGCCCAGATCCAACGCATGGCGTACGGCTTTCACTTGCTCGTCGTACGGCGCCTTGACCATCAGCACGGCATTGTTGCCGCAACCAAAGCCGATCTCCGAGACGCGCACGCCGGTTTTCCCAATAGTTCGATATTGCATGTTTCCCTCGATCGATTTCGCTAAATCTTCGATAGCAACGCTAAGATTGATTCCGTATCAGTCAGATCCGGCAGGCAGTCATCCGGTTGCCAATAGCGAAGCTCCTCTAACGGATACCGGCCGGTGCCGACAAGCACGCATTTCATATGATTATGCCGGGCCGCTTCTAAATCCTTCGGCGTGTCGCCAATGACGATACATTGCTCGGAGAAAACTGTTCTTCCGCTCATCTCCTCGCACCGCGACTTGGCAATATGCGGCAAATCGGGACGGCGTGGTGAATCGCTGGCGTAGGCGCCGCGACAAAGATAGGGCGCCAGTCCGGCGGCTTCGAGCTTGACAGCCGCGGTGACTTCTAAATTGCCCGTCACGACACTCGAATGAAATTTCTTATCTCCTGAGAGCGCCTGGAGCAAATCCATTGCCCCGGGCAATGGACGAACCGTTGTCGTGCCTCGATCAACGGCATTCTTGTAGCACTCATGGAGATTGGCCGAGAAACGCTGCCACTCTACATCTAAAATTTCGATGGCTACATTCGCGTTTATGAAAATCTCGTTCACGATCATCGGATCGGTATTGCCGTCCGGTATGACGGTGCGGATGTCGCCGCAAATTCCGAAGGTCTTTTCTATCGCCTCGTTGAAAGGAATATAGCCGTGCTGCGTGCGCGTGAGCGTGCCGTCAATATCGAAGAGAATTAACCGTTCCATAGGCACGCGAATATTGGCACAATCCAAACCAGGTTGGCAAATTCAAATGACTAGAGCTCTGATTCGCAACTACATTGACAACCCAGCGCTTTCAAGATAAAAGTCTTGCGTAAGTTTTGCGCGACTGGCGAACGTGGAATTAACCACGAGGGAGTGCAAAGCATTAAGTAGGCCGACCGCCTGGGTCTCTTAACCATAGAGGTCCAGGCCTTTTTGTTTATGCCGAAGCAATCATTCGTTTATCGCTCCTCGATCTCCCTGCGGAGTACAAGCAACAGCACGCCTCAGGGGACTCGGAGCTCGCGCTTCGTTATGCGCGTTGCTTGCTTCGGCCTATCGCCTTAATATTGCAAAAGCATTAGAGCGACAAAAATGATCAAACAGTATTTGCTCTCACCCGGTCCCACACCGATCCCCAATGAAGTCGCCCTGGCGATGTCGGAAACCATGATCCACCATCGCACGCCGCAATTTAACAAGATCTTCGATGAGGCGCGCGCGGGACTCCAAAAACTTTTTGGAACGAAAAATGACGTTCTCGTCTTGGCGTCATCGGGGACGGGCGCAATGGAAGCCTCGGTCGCCAATCTATTTTCTCCCGGCGATAAAGTCCTTGTCATCAACGGCGGTAAGTTTGGCGAACGCTGGCTCAATATTTCCAACGCGTATGGATTGAATCCAATAGAACTGAAAGTCGAATGGGGCCAGGCCGTTAAAGTCGCCGACGTCGACAAGCAACTGAAAGCGAACCCGGACATCGCAGGTGTGATGATCCAGGCGAGCGAAACTTCTACGACTGTGCTGCATCCGGTCAAAGAGATTGCCAAGCTCACCAAGAACGGGCCGTTGTTTCTCGTCGATGGTGTCACAGCGGTTGGCGTGGTTTCGCTGCCGCTGGACGAGTGGGGCATTGACGCTTTGGTAACCGGTTCGCAAAAGGCATTGATGTTACCGCCGGGGCTTGGGTTCGTCGCCTTCAGTGACCGCGCCTGGGAGAAAACTAAGAAAGCAAAACTGCCGCGTTTCTACTTCGACCTGAATCTCGAGCGCAAAAATCAGCAAAAAGGCTCCGGCGCATTCACTCCCGCAGTGTCATTGATCTTTGGCCTTCGCGCATCGCTCGAAATGATGGAGCGCGAGGGATTGGAAAAAGTCTATGGTCGCCACTCCCGTATGTGCCGGGCAACTCGCGCGGCTGCGACGGCACTCGGGCTCAGACTGCTGGCGCCGGAAAGCCCGAGCCCGGCTGCGACCGGTATCTACATGCCCAACGGCATCGATGCGGACCGGGTGCTCGACTATTTACGCGACCACATGAACGTCACGCTGGCCGAAGGCCAGGATCAGCTCAAGGGCAAAGTGATCCGCATCGCCCACGTCGGCTACATGGGCGCGTTCGACGTGATTACCGCGATTGCCGCCGTGGAAATGGCGCTGAGAAAATTCGGCGTCGAGATTCCCTTTGGCGAGGGTGTCGCGGCGGCAGAGGAAGTCCTGATGGAGGCGCTCGATTAGTAATCGAAGATCGAGGATGGAGGATCCAGGATTGCGCGATCCTCTATCTTCGATACTGGATCCTCGAAGCAGCAACCAAGCAGTGGAATAGCGAATGAAAATTCTAGTAACTGACTCGCTCGCTCCCGAAGGGCTGGCCGTATTTAACAACGCCGACGGCTTCGAAGTCGACGTCAAACTTGGGCTAAAGTCCGACGAGCTTAAAAAAATCTGTGGCGACTACGACGGCTGGGTTATTCGCAGCGGGACGAAAATTACTGCTGAGTTGATCGAAGCAGCGAAGAACCTCAAAGTCATCGGCCGCGCCGGTGTGGGCTATGAAAATATTGACGCTGATGCCGCGACCAAGCGAGGGATCGTAGTCATGAACACTCCCGGCGGCAACAACGTCACCACCGGCGAGCACACGATTGCTTTGATGATGGCGCTGGCGCGCCATATTCCCCAGGCGGTCGCGTCGCTTAAAAGCGGCAAGTGGGACCGCAATAAATTCATCGGTGTTGAACTTTGCAACAAAACCATTGGCGTCATCGGCCTGGGCAACGTCGGCCGTATCGTGGCGGAAAGAGCCGCAGGCCTCAAGATGAAGGTCATCGGCTACGATCCGTTTATCGCTGCCGAAAACATCGCGCGGATGGGCGTCGAGCCGGGCACTTTAAAAGATGTTTTTACCAAATCGGATTTTATCACGGTCCATGTCCCGCTAACGCCGGAAACCCAAGGGCTTATCAACAGAGCCGCTTTCGCCAAGATGAAATCAGGCGTGCGCATCATCAATTGCGCCCGTGGCGGCATTGTCGACGAGCAAGATCTGGCGGATGCGATCAAAAAAGGCAAGGTCGCCGGCGCCGCGTTTGACGTGTACGTCGACGAACCGCCGAAGCCCAATAACCCGCTGCTCCAATTGGAACAAGTCGTCACCACGCCTCATCTCGGCGCGTCGACTGATGAAGCCCAGCTCAACGTCGCCATCGCCGTCGCCGAACAGATGGTCGATTTTCTCGCCAAGGGCGTGGTGCGCTACGCGGTCAATGTCCCGTCGGTAAGTCCCGAGCTTCTGGAAGTCTTGCGCCCGTATCTAACTCTGGGGGAAAAACTCGGCAGTCTCCATACCCAAATGGCGGGCGCGCTGCCCAAGGAAGTTCAGGTGGAATACCGCGGCGACGTGACCCAGTACAACGTCGCTCCGCTCACGCTTGCGCTACTCAAAGGCCTCCTCACGCCGGTGATGGAGTATGTCGTGAACTATGTTAACGCTCCGCTGATAGCGAAAGAGCGAGGGATCAAAATCGTTGAGTCGAAAGGCGAGCGCGCCGGTGATTTTGCCAGCTCGATCACGGTCAAAGCAAAAAACGGCAAAGATAATCTGGAAATCGAAGGCGCCATCTTCGGCGCCAAGCATCCGCGCATCGTCCGCGTCAATAGCTTTTATCTCGAAGCGGTGCCCGAAGGCTACATACTGATTCTCCAGAACAGAGACGTTCCGGGCGTCGTTGGCGCCGTCGGCACGATTCTCGGCAATAATGGAATCAATATCGCCGGCATGGAGCTAGGGCGAAGCGAAAAAGGCGGCAACGCCATCTCGTTCACTCACGTCGATGAAATGGTCAACAAAAAAGCTCTCGACGAGCTGCGCGCCTTGCCGCAAATCGTCTCGGCAACATTGGTAAAACTGTGATCGGATTTTCGATTTTTGATTTTAAATTTTCGAATCCAAAATCTAAATTATAAGATGTCCAACGTCGCGATCATCGGCGCTCAGTGGGGCGATGAAGGCAAGGGTAAAGTCGTCGATCTCTTTACCAATGAAGCCGACATCGTCGTTCGGTTTCAGGGCGGCAATAACGCCGGCCACACTCTTGTCGTCAACGGCGATAAAACGATCCTTCACCTGGTGCCTTCGGGCGCCTTGCACCCGGACAAACTTTGCGTGATCGGCAACGGGGTCGTCGTCGATCCGGAGATTCTCATCGAAGAAATTCAAGCGCTGAAAACGCGAGGGCATCTCGTCGACGACGAACAATTGCGCATCAGCGAACAGGCGCATGTGATCATGCCCTATCACAAGTTGATCGACCAAGCGCGCGAGCGGTTACGTGGCGAAGGAATGATCGGCACAACGGGCCGCGGCATCGGGCCCGCATACGAGGACAAAGTCGCGCGCATCGGCATTCGATTCGTCGATCTTTTGGAAGAAGATACCTTCCGCGAAAAGCTCCAGCGGAACATCGAAGAAAAGAATTTTTACTTAAAGGCCATTCTCAAAGAGAAAGCCCTCGACTTCGATAAGATTCACGTAAGTTATGGACGCTATCGCGAGAAGCTGCGCAAATTCGTAACCAACACCGGTCTCTTGCTCGACCAGGAAATGCGCGCCGGCAAACGCGTACTGTTCGAAGGGGCACAGGGGACCCTGCTCGATGTCGACCATGGCACCTACCCTTACGTGACATCTTCAAGCACGGTCACCGGCGGCGCCTGTTCGGGGTCCGGTGTCGGCCCGCAGCATATTCAGCAAGTCATCGGCATATCCAAAGCGTATACGACTCGGGTCGGCAGCGGCCCGTTTCCGACTGAACTTAACGGACCGGACGGCGAAACCCTCCGCCGCGAAGGAGCTGAATTCGGCGCGACGACTGGACGATCACGGCGCTGTGGCTGGTTCGACGCGCTCGGCGTGCGCCACGCCGTGAGAATGAACGGCATGACCGGTATCGCATTGACTAAACTTGACGTGCTGACCGGGTTCAAAAAGATTCCCATTTGCACGGCGTATCGTTATGAAGGAAAAACCATTGACGAATTCCCCGCCAGCTCGAAAGTCATGCACGGCGCACAGCCCGTCTATGAGGAAATGACCGGCTGGGAAGTCCCCCTGAACAATGCACGGAAATTTTCCGATTTGCCTGCGCCCGCCCAGAAATACGTGCGGCGAATCGAAGAGGTCGTTGGCACAAAAATCATTTTAGTTTCCGTCGGCCCGGGCCGAGAGCAAACGATCCTGCTCAAAAATCCTTTCGAGAGTTAGCCGGTCGATCCCTGTTACCCACCGCCACTGATCGAGACAATCAAACTACGCTCAATTAAGCTTGCTGCCTTCGTGCAATGCCCGCGCAGCGGCGTATTCCTTGGATAGATCGAAGCCAATGTCCATCTCTGGAGCGATAGATTTAAACCCGACGTACATCAGGCAGACCAGGTGGAGCCCGCTGAAGTTTCCCGGCAGGCTTTTCAGTTCATATTTCTGAGCCGGATCGTTAGTGTCTAAGCCGGTTCTTCCCTTCATGGCAATTTCGGCAGCGATTCGTTGCACTTCCGCACGAGGCATCTTTTCGAATTTTTCTAAAGCGCCGAGACAGTACATCACAGCGTCTGGCCGCGGCGTCCCGGCTGCGCGATCCTTGATCATCTTGCTGGATGAAAACTTCCCGCTGCGGTTTTATACCCGGCCGCGCAGCTACTAGCCGTGGCCGTCTCACCATCAACCGCGTTTAGCTTTGAGAATGGAAGATTGTCAAGATTAGAAAGCCTGACCGCGCCAATTCCCCCCAAATTTTTAAGTGCGCTTGCTTAACAATCGCTCAGCGGTATCATGGAAAAGAAAAAAGAAGGAGGAAGCAAAATGGATTTCGAAAAAGCAAAGCTGAATCCCGCAGCCGTTTTTAAGAGCCCGCAAGAAGTCGTTTCAAGCCAAGAATTGTCGCGCGAACAAAAAATTGAAATTCTTCGGCAATGGGAACAGGACGCGAGGTTGATGGAAGTCGCGGAGGAAGAAAACATGCCTGGCCCGCAATCCAAACTGCTCCAGCCGATTCGCGACGCTCTGCACGCCCTCAACTATTGGCCGGATACCGAGCACTCGGGCCCCAGCAAAGTCTAAGAACCGGACCGCAATAAGTCACGATGGCCATTAACCCACTCCGTTCGCTGTCGCCGAAAAACGTCTTCTGCCTTTGGTTTCCGCGCACGATCACGTGACACAGAACTCCCGGAGCCAACAACCGTGGACGCTCGTCATGCGCCCACTTTGGCAGAGCAAGTAAAAGATTGTTTATAATAGAAAGCCTGACCCCAGAGCCCGATCCTTTAAGTCGCGCCGATCACAGCGGTCGAGTAATCAGCACCGGATCGCCGCAATGGCGCACCACCGCTTCCGCGACACTCCCCAACACCCAGCGCTTGACGCCGGATCGCCCGTGCGAAGACATCGCGATCAAACTGTCCGGCGTTTTTTGTCCTAACAAGATAATTTCATCGGCGGCGAGACCTTCCTTGGTGACGCACGTGACCTTCGCGACCCCAAGGTTTTTGAGATCGGCTGCCTTCTTGTCTAGATATTGCGCCGCTTCGTCGCCCACGCCGGCGAGCAGCTCCTCGTAATTCCCGGCGTAAAAACCCTCATCGCCGCCGTAGACGTTGTACGGAATGTGATAGGTGCGGAACAACTCGACCTCCAGATCGAGCTTTTTCGCCATGCCGGCGGCCATTGGCAGCACGCCCTCGGCAAGCTCGGACCCGTCCAGCGGCACAATAATCGACTTGAGCATGGCTTCGCCTTCTGACTTCGCCTCCTCGGTAGCGCGAATCAACAGCAGTGGATTCGCCATGCCGCGCAGGACCTTTTCGGCAACGCTGCCCAACAAGAAGCGATTCAATCCCGACCGGCCGTGCGTCGCCATCGTGATCAGCATCGCTTTATCGGTTGCCGCTTTTTCAATGATCGTGTCTTCGGCTTTGCCCTTTTCCACCGAGCATCGCACATCGGTGCCGGCAAACGTTGTTGCCACGCTTTCTAGATAGCTCGTGAGGCGGCGGACAGCGTCGTCGATGATGGCGTCGAGAAAGCGCGCCTTTTCGCTCGCCATGTGCGAGGCGACCTCGGCGATATCGACCACAGCCAACAACTCGACGGGAACCTTAAACTTGCCCGCCAGGTAACGAGCGTAGGGCAGGACCTTTTCTGCCGTCTTCGATCCATCCAACGGTACGAGTATTTTGCTGTACATGCTTTCCTCCTCGTTGCCTCTAAAAAAATCCAGAGGGACTGTCGTCCTCCGTCCTCTGACGGTAAAACTAACTGTGACGGATTGCGGTCTAATATTGGACAAACTCAAGACTATAATTCTGCGTGATAAGAGCAAAAAGTCTTACGAGCTATTTCGGCAGGATTCACAAGAATGCACACAGCGGATGTGCAAGGGGAGAAGCACGAAGAGCACGGCGGGAGCACCGGGATTCTGGCGAAATATTTAAGGCCGAATCCGCGCGACTCGCAGTAGCGGTTTTGTTTCAATTATCTTTGGCATTCCCTGTATTAAATAACGTCGGGCGGTTAAAACTCTGAGCATAGATTGTTTACTCCAAGAAATATTCCAATGGTAGACTCTCTACTTGCTCGTCTTCTGTCTATGCTTCCCGCGCACGATCACTTGATACAAAACTCCGGGAGCCAACAGCCTTGGTCGCCTCGACATAAATTCCCTCCAATAGGAGAGATAAGAAATTCTCAAGATTGGCTAGAGAGAAAGTCTGACCCCAACATTTTCCCCCAAGCCGTCAACTCATGGAACGCAACGGCGCTGAAAGCTTGGATGCAGCTCGCGAGAAATGGTGGATAGGACTTCGCGATACGGATGCGGCTGATTACGATGCGCCACAGGAGGCTCGGAACGAACCCCTGTATCGATCTGGATTTCAAGCCGCATTGGAACCTGACTTGAGAGGGAAACCACTCCAGGACGGGCGCAGCATCTTGAAAGAACGCTTTCCACTCATCTACCAGGAAGAGTGGTTTCAACGGGGATACGCGAGAGCCCAGGAATATTATTCGAACCTGCGCGAGAAAGAGCCGATAGCAGTAGCGATGTGATCGCGTGTGAGTTCGAGCCAAGCGCGTTGCTCGGGAGTGAACATAATATCCTTGCGACGTTTCTTTCGATCCACTCGATGAAGCGTTGATTGACCATCTGAAGATTAAGCGGGGAACAGATCTTGTAATGAGACGTTGTTGTAATGCACGACGCGACCCCATTAACTCAGCGTGCCACCCGCCGACAGCGCGGCCCGGTAATCTGAAAGATCGCCACTTTGGTCGCTCAACCGGGGCCATACAACGCCGGCAGAAGGAAGGTCCAGACCATTACCGCGGCACCAGTCAAAATCACGCCCATCACCATGGCCCAGGTCAGATGCATGGAACTAAGGTACTTTCCCCGCGTGGGGTGCGTGTGCTCCTCTTTCTTTTGTTCTCGCTCTTGTCGATGGGACAGCCTTCGTGGCTCATATCGTCTCCTTATTCCTGGCGCCCCCCTGATCGTCTGGCAGGACCATCTTATTCACGGGAGGGGCATCAGCGTTTCAACGAAAAAGTAGCCTTTCCGCTTTTCTGCACCCATCCTCGGCTGCACAATTACAATTCGGTCTCCGCCATATTTAGTTCCACGCTGCGGAAATAGCTGATGTCGATGCAAAATGACACCAAGTCAGCCACCTCGCAAACCGAGGGGCGAATTTGACGGTACTTTGTTTCGAGTGATTTGCCTGTGGTAATCAGCTCACGATCATGTGGGCCTGCGACAATAATTCTTTTCAGGATCGTTCAATAGTAGACAGCAATTCGTGACGGCTCAGGTGTCAAATCTGTAGATGACAGATTTCACCCGGTGGCGTTCTGTATACCCCGCATCCAATCTCGCCTGTCTCGGCATATCCCCACTCCTCGCCTTCAGCTGACTCCCTATCGTGCACTTGACTTATTCCAGGTAGTCAACAACGTCCCGCGACTGACTCCCCGGTAACTCTGTCTCATATTGAACAGACGTCCTCTTGGACGGAAGCGTATAGTGTAAGTAGATGAAAGTGCGCTGATCGATGACGGAAGATTTCAAAAACGATATCAGGCTTCGAGGATAAACCCGACGGCGGGAAGCGTTATCAGTTATTTTCGCCGCAACTTTTAATAACCCGGTGAAAGGAAAGACACAAAATGACAAACGGAGAAGCAGTCATGATAGAGGAACCGCGAATCGCGCGACTATTGTTCGCTGATACTCGATTCGCCTGGAATTGGTTACCGCTGCGCCTTTATCTCGGTTGGGCTTGGTGGGACGCCGGGTGGCACAAGTTCGTCGATCCAAAATGGTTCGATGGCGGCCAGGCACTTGTGGAGTTCTGGCAAAGAGGCCTCAAAATGACTCCGAAGCCGGTGATCGCTTTCGACTGGTATCGATCGTTTATTGAATTTCTCGTCAACTCCGGCGCCCATACCCGGCTCTCTAAAGTTATTATCTTCGGCGAGCTGGCCATCGCTTTGGGTCTAATCTTAGGCGCCTTCACTGGGTTGGCGGCGTTCTTCGGCGGGATGATGAATTGGAACTTTATTATGGCCGGATCCGCGTCCACCAACGGTTTGCTGTTCGCGATTGCAACGTGGTTGGTGTTGGCGTGGCGAAATGCCGGATGGATCGGGCTTGACCGCTGGCTGTTGCCGCTGGTGGGCACGCCGTGGAAAGGCGGCCGCCTGTTTCATCGCATTCGAACCGCGGAAGCAACTTGAGCGGCATCGATTCAAGAAGACCTAAAGGAGCTAAAACTGTCGTTGAATAAATCGGTTCTGCTACAGAGCGCCGGTGGACCGTCAGGCGACTCAGTGTCATCAAAAGACTTGATTCGCAATATTCTAACAGCGGTATCATGGAATAGAAAAAAGCAGGAGAAAGCAAAATGGATTTCGAAAAAGCAAAGCTGAATCCCGCAGCCGTTTTTAAGACCCCTCAAGAAATCGTTTCAAGCCAAGAATTGTCGCGCGAACAAAAAATCGAAATCCTTCGGCAATGGGAACAGGAGGCGATGTCGATGGAGGTCGCAGACGAAGAAAGCATGACCGGCCCGCAACCCAAACTACTCCAGCCGATTCGCGACGCTCTGCACGCCCTCAACTATTGGCCGGACACCGAGCACTCGAGCCCCAGCAAAGCCTGAGAACCGGACCGCCATGAGGCTGGGATGATCGATGTGAGCCGAAGTGAGGGCCGGTTAAACAGATTGAGGTTAGGGTTAAAAATGCCCCGATCGAAGTCTCTGATATGTTCCGTATCATCGACATCCCCGGCGAACGTCGTACCATTAAGCGAATCGATTTCAATTACAAGAGCATCAATCGCCGCGAAGGCAAAGGAACTGTAGAAGTGCTCGGGGCGTTAGGGGACGAGATCATCATGACTGAAGATCCAGAGGTTCGTGCGTGGAAGAATTGCCATCCGGATGATCTTTGGATTTTTGACAAATTATTGTTGAGCAAGAAATTCAACTACCTGTGCGGTCCAGGTTGCGTTCCCGTGCCGAAAGCTGATTTCTACGTTGTAAGGCCCGTCATGAATCTTTACGGAATGGGCGTCGGCGCCGAGGTTAAGTGGTTGACGCCGGTAGATTCCACCGCGGTGCCTCCGGGTTATTTTTGGTGCGAAGAATTTAAGGGGCGCCATTTGAGTATCGATTATGACCGGAACGGCCTCCAACTTAACTGTGTCGAAGGATTTCGACGCGCCAACGCGCGTTTATATAAATTCTCTGAATGGAAAGTCGTGAATCAAATCAGAGAGTTTCCCGGCGTACTGAAAAATCTGATCGGAACCTATGAGTTTTATAATGTCGAGATGATCGGCGACAAAATCATTGAGGTTCATTTAAGGCAAAATCAGGATCCAATTCAAAACGACCTCAGAGTCTGTTGGGAAAAAGATAAGAAGCATGAAAACCTGAGATTGTTGCTGCATCATGAAGATGCGGATGGCTATTTACCTGAAAAAAGACTCGGCTTCTATATTTCGAAGCGTTGAAAAATAACAAGGAATAAAACCATATGCAAAGAGTTAGCCCATTTTTGTGGTTCGATGACAAAGCCGAAGAGGCGGCGGCTTTTTATACCTCCATTTTCAAAAATTCGAAGATCGGGACCATTGTTCGTTATGGAGATTCGGGTGCAGAGGTCACCGGAAAACCCAAGGGAACGGTCATGACCGTGGCCTTCCAGCTCGACGGGCAAGAATTCGTGGCGTTAAACGGCGCGCCGCAATACAAATTCACTGAAGCCGTATCCTTTGTCGTGAACTGCCAGACGCAGGAAGAGGTCGATGAATACTGGAAGAAACTCTCGGACGGAGGTCAGGAAGTGCAATGTGGCTGGCTCAAAGACAAATACGGTTTATCATGGCAAATTGTTCCGACTATTTTAAGCGAAATGCTAAATGACCCTGATCCAAAGAAGGCGGACAGAGTGATGAAGGCAATGCTTCAAATGAAGAAAATTGACATCAAAGGTCTAAAGCAAGCGTATGAGCAACAATGAGACAAAACCCGTTTTAACTCGACATCAGAAAGCGGACAGGCTACCACGAGCCCGCGACCTTTCAACGGAAAAGTAGCCTGTCCCCTTTTCTGCTCTCACAGCTTGAAGCGACGTATTGCTTCCTGGCTCACGGAGCACAATCCAGAGGTAGCCGTTACAACGGGGACATGAGCGGCAGAGGTATTTCGCCATTCGATTTGTTTACCAATGTAGGCAGATTCCAGATGGCGGCGAGCTTATCGAATGAGAGAACGGCGACTTGAAATACGACAGCGGCACTAAAAAAGTTTCGTCTTCATTTTCGAGCCGGAATTTCCTGCCTGTTTTGTAACATAGCGCATTGAGCCACCGAATGGTGGCAACCTGTGGCGGAAGAGAACGTCCATGAAACGATTCAGCAATGCTTTGCCTGTGGTCTGGACCGTCTTTGACGTAGATGCTCAAGCGAACCGGATGATCGTGTCCGCAATCCTTGCAGTGAACGGAAACATCGTATGTGGGCATGAAACGATTAACCCTGCCCTTGCTAGAAATTCACGATCCACCCGGAATTAAGCTGCGGGCGTAAATTAAAGATGCCGCTGGGGCAGGAAAGCATTGCCCGCCGTAGAAAGCGACCTCGGCACTGGCCCGCCGGACGGCAAATAAATCAAAGGACTCGATCAAAGATGGGGCTTCCGTTACCCAATCTGGATCACCACTTGAGCATGCATTGTGCCGTTATGATCGACGGAACTTTAGAGAGATTGGGTCAACGTCTGGGAGCTGAAGTCTCAAACTCATCGCGGCAATTTTGCCCTCAAATTTTGAGGACGAGTAAAGCAGGTCAAATTATCGACTTCACGCTAGGGCCTAAGTATCCCGCAACGATTCGCAAACCGTGAAGTTTGCCATGCCGAACCATTCCGTGAGTTCTTTCATGCTCACAGTAAACCGATGAAGCCGAAACCGCCCGACCTCCACGATCGACGTAGATCGGCCCTGCACCAAAACGCTATCGCCAACGTACCAGTCGGGGCTAAACGGATGGACTAGTAGTGCACTGCCTTTAATGAAGTATCCTTTGTACGGCTGCATCGTCGTTGCGTCCTTCGTTCAGTGCTTGCTAAGTCATTTTAAGCAACGCATCAGCAGGAGAGAACGGATTTGCAGTCGCGCCAGACTGACCTTCGGAATGAGGGCTGATTTGGCTCAATTGAATCATCTGCTCGCGCGTTTCAATCATGGTAGTCCCGACCCTGTCAGCACCCGCGATCAGGATACTGTTACTATCTTCGCTTCCTGTGCCCCATCGCCCGACCGCGATCTTGAGATTGGGAAACCGGGTCCGTAGCCGCTTGCAGAGGTAACGTGTCTGAGCCAGTCCGCCGGGCGGTACGGCTGCGATACAAATCATAGCCGGACTCTTCTCGCCGATCCGAGCAGCAACAACTTCGGAACTGAGCACCGCGTCGGACATAAGTTCGACTTCATATCTGGTGGAATCAAATAGCTGCCGGAACATGAGGAGTGCCAGTTCGTCCGCTTGGTCGCGAGCAGGACACCCAAAGATGCGCACTTTAGGAAGCGCGGCAGTGAAGTCATTAGCGGCCATCGCAACTTTTTCAGAGTCTGATGCCTCCGACGAACTCTCGGGCTTCAAATTATTAAGGTCCTCGAGGATCTCTCGTGTCGCTTGGAAAACAAATTGTTCGCCATCTTCCGTCAGCCTGCCAAGCTCCCGGTCTCTCCGGGCGTGGCTCAATGCCGGAATCAGCACCCCATCGAAGAGCTGTTCCTGCGAATGGGTCTTGAGATGCTCTTCCACGATTTCCGCCGCTTCGGCCTGGTCCATAGCTAGTAGTCTCTGATAGTAGCTTATGTTTGATTCCATGGCCCGCTGATCGCTCATAAGCACGCCGATAAAATCCATCCCGGGTACGTACTTGCCGAGCACGACAACACAGACTGTGAGCGGGGTGGCGAGGACCAGTCCGACCGGCCCCCAAAGCCATGTCCAGAACGCGATTGCGACTAGGAGTCCGACTCCTGAGACGCCCGCACTCTCGCCATAGAGCAGAGGCTCCAAAACCATATTATTGAGGAGTTCCAACGCCAAAAAGAGTCCGACAACGACGATCGGCCACAGCCAACCTTCGAAAACCGCCAGGCTGAGGGCACCGGGCATGATCGCCGCAGCAAAGGGTCCGACATAGGGAATGAAACGCAATACCGCAGCAAGAAAACCCCAGAGGACGGCATAAGGTAGACCGATGAGATAAAGCGCGAAACCCACCGCTAGTCCGAAGGAGGAATTAATGATTGTCTGCATGAGCAAGTAGCGGCTTATGCGCTGACCCGCTTCTTCTAGCGCCCGAGTCGTAACCGTCAAACGGCCATAACCCACGAGACGGATCAAACGATTGCGCAGGTCTTCGCGCTGAATGAGCATGAAAATCACCAGCACAATCACGAGGCCGGCGATGGCGAACCGCTCTGCCATCGGCCCGACGGCCGATGGAACGGGCCAAAACACGAAGGATTCCATAGGCTGCACGATGACTGGACGGCGCTGATCTTTGGTCTTTGTGGGCTCGTCACTTTTCTGAATTTCGCTCTTCACTTCCTCAACGGTCTTTTGGACTTTCTCTAGGGCACCTCCCTTACCCGCCCCGCGTACGTCGGCTATTTTTTGCCTAATGTTACCTGTGTATTTGGGCAGCTCGTTAGCCAGGCTGCCAAATTCAAGAGTGACGATCCAGCCGATTCCTCCCAGGAGGGAAAATGTAAGAACTACGACAACGATGACTGAAGGAAGTCGTCTAAGAGCTATCCGTTCCAGGGCGCCGGCAACCGGACTTAACAAAAACGTCAGCAAAATCGCCAGGGCGACCGGAATCAGAACAGCTTGCGCGCAATAGAGGGACGCAATTATCAGAACGAAGGTCGCGACGGCGATCAGAGATGGCAGTGTTCCGGTGCTGTGACCGCTACTGCCGCGGAGATTGCTTCGCTCTTGTGGATTTTTCACGTGGCTTTCTTAGAATTGCCGGATACCTGAGGCATAGCGACGAAGTACCCGGGCGGCCTGCGAAAGATCTTAAGGTCTCTCACACGAAAACAGTTGTCGATGGTAATATCTGCGTAAGCCAGCAGGTTACCCTCGTTCGTGGTAAGGACCCTTACGTTTGTGACCTTCACGAGGATTACGAGAGTGTTTTTGCCTTTTTGATAGCCGCTACGCACAGCCGGTCGATCTCGAAATCGATTCCGTCGATCCGGCAGCCGAGCGCGTACAGCAGCTTGTAGAGAATCAAAAGATTCTCCATCGGTTTCCCGTCGACGTGGGCACGCGCCCAGTCCTCGATCGGCTTCTTGAACTCGTCTAAAGCGCTGCTCATTTGTACGTCTCTGTGCTTTTCTAGGCTTCCGGAACTTCGATGCTGCCGATCTCGGGCCCCTTTAGAATTCCATCGTGAACGAGAAATAAAGAATGGCTGTCAGCCAAGCTGTCGCGCAGAGTAAACCCACGATAGCCGCAGTGATCTTTTTAACCGCGTTGGTGCGCATTCCGTTTGCGGGCTTCATCGGGGTTCGCTCGGAGTCTCACCACGGACACAAACGAACGCTGCAAGAAACACTAAGAAAAGCCCGCACCCCAGTCCCCAAATAAATCCGGTTTGGAATCCTGAATCTCGAAAGGCTTCCGGAATTTTCATTCGGGTTTCTCCGGATATCCGGTAGAGCAAGCGACGGACCGCTATATAATCCGC
>DASXSW010000607.1:0-3162 GCA_036505755.1 Binatia bacterium
GTGAGATAGTCGTTATTGCCGAAAGCGGTCATGGCGCATGAAGAGAGATAAAAGGCCGGGTGATGGCCCAAGATAACAATCACCGGAGCGCGTTGATTCTGTGCTTCGTACTCGCAAGTCATGGCTTCGAGATGATGATGCTTGTGGGCGGAGAAGCTCATGCGGTGGGGCGAGTAGTATCTGTTTTTGGTGAAAGTGATGTCATAAAAATCGCTATTGACGCCCTTCATGGCACAAGCCATCGTGTGATACGGCGCGACGTCGTCTTTCTGATGCATCGGCATCGGTAGAATGCGGAGATCGGCTTTGTCGCCGGTCAGCACGACTTCTTTGACCGGCGCTTTTTCCGGCGCGATGACATTCACCGAGCCTTTTTGCAGTTCCAGTTTGGCGACCTCGCGGCTCACATCCATCGGCGACTTCAACTCGTTCATGTCGAGGGAGTCGGCGACGAACTGACGGGTTACCCAGGGATTGTAAAATAGCGGATAGGGCGACGGCTGGCCATTCAATGCGGGGACGTTTTCGAATAGGACCATTTTTTGTTCGTTACGGATGTCCAAATGCTTCAGATACGCGATGGTTTCGTAGTTGTTCGCATCAACCCGTTCTTTTTCGTGTATGACTGAACCCTCTCGGTTCTTTTCTTCCAGTGCGATGAAGTTGTGCAGATCTTTGCCCATAAGTTCTCCTCTATATTAAATCGTCAAAACGATATCGTCTTTAATTAGTCGAATCGCATTTGGAGTGCAAGCGAGCTTAGCTTTGGCAATAGTTCAGTTTGGGAAAGATCTCTCACTCTGTTCGAGATGACAAAATGGCTCATGTAGTTGTCATTTCGAGCAACGCGAGGAAATCTTTCTCGATTTAGATCCATCATAGCTTCTAAGTGAACCACTACCTAGCTTTTCATAAGGCCCTTAAAAGCGCGCAGTTTGTTTCGCCAGCCTGAACGGCAAAGCAGATTGAGCAGGTGGCGTAACTGGCGCGCCTTCTTGGTCGTCGTGGGATACCAGGGAAATTCTTCCTTGAGACCGAACATGTCAATGACAATGGTTTTTTGCTGGCAAAATTTACGAATGCCTTCGGCGCCGTGGCGAGAGCCGAAACCGCTTTCTTTGGTGCCGCCCATCGGCGCATCTGGAATAATGTAATTAACTAGACTGTCGTTGATGCAGACCGAACCGCATTGCATTCGGTCCGCCAACTGCCGCGCGACCGCCTTGTCGCGCGAAAAGATGCTACCGCCAAGTCCGTAGCGAGAATCGTTTGCCAAACGCAGCGCGTCTTCCGGGTTGTCGACCTTTACGACCGGGATAATGGGTCCAAAGGTTTCCTCGCTCATGACCGTCATGGAGCGATCGATTTCTACCAGGACCGTCGGTTCGTAATAGTAGCCGGGTAGCACCGGATTACGCCGGCCGCCGGTGAGCACCTTTGCACCCTTTGCAACGGCCTCGTCGACTTGGGCGGTAATTTTGTTTAGCTGCGCTTCGGAAGTCATACAGCCGATTTCCACCTCGTTTTCACTGGGCCCTTGACGAATCGCCCGGACTCTCTCGACAAGTCGGTCGACGAACTGTTGATAAACCGGGGCCTCGACATAGACTCGCTCAATGGACGTGCAGGCTTGGCCGCAGTTCATCAGCGCGCCCCAAACGCAGGCACCGACGGCGCGCTCGAGGTCAGCGTCTTTGAGGACGATCATCGGATCCTTGCCGCCCAGCTCTAATGACACGGGAATCAAACGTTCCGCCGCTCGGCGCATGATCCGCTTACCGGTCTCGACGCTACCCGTAAAGGCGATCATGTCCGCATGATCGATGAGCGCCTCGCCGGTCGCGCCACGACCAATCATCACTTGCAGGAGATTTTTCGGAAACCCCGCTTCCGCCGCGATCTCGGCGCCGAATATCGCCGACAACGGAGTCAATTCCGACGGCTTGATCACGACGGCGTTGCCCGCCATCAATGCGGGAATCGCTTCGCCCAATGTCAATGTCAGCGGAAAATTCCATGGACTGATGATGCCGATGACGCCGCGCGGCGCGTAGGTCGAGATGACTCTTTTGAATTTCATGAGCGGGAAGTGTGGGCGAATTTTTTGGGGTCGAAGGTAACTGGCGCTTTTTTTTGCCCAAGAGCCGATGGCATCGCAAAGATAAAAGAGCTCGGCGCCATAGACTTCAGTTCTCGGCCGCCCGGTTTCAGCGGTTAAGATATCGGCGAGTTTGTCACCGTCATCGAGCAGGAGATCGCGCAGGCGATAGAGCGCGCGAGCGCGTTCTGCGAAAGTGGTTTGTTGCCAGACCGCCTGGGCTTTGCGGCCGCGGGCGACCGCCGCGGCGACGTCTGCGGACGATCCTACCGGCAGGTCGGTAATTTTTTCTAGCGTGGCGGGGCTGCGCACAGTGATCTTTTCAGTGCTCACGATTAATGTGTTTCGACTGTGCGAGGGGAAGAGAATCCTAGGGAAGACCGCTCCGGTCCGGAGATTTTCGTTGTTCGCGGGCTGCCTATTTGCCAACGGGTCGCTTACACCATCGTTTGCCCGCCGCAAATATTCATCGCTTGACCCGTGATCCCTTTTGCCGCATCCGACGCGATGTAGCAAACGAACTCCGCCACTTCGCCGGCGTCTAGGAATCGCTTGATCGGTACCGCGGCAACAGCCTGAGCTTTAAACTCTTCCGGTGTGATGCCCTGGAGCGCGGCAGTCTCGTTGATCCCGAGGCTGGCCATTTCAGTGTCAACCCAACCGGGACAAATCGTATTGACGGTAATGCCGCGGTCCACGACTTCCAAAGCCAGCGCACGGGTGAATCCGATCATGCCGTGCTTGGCCGTGCAGTAGGCGGTATAGCCGGGCACGCCGAATTTTCCCAGCACCGATGAGATATTTATCACGCGGCCCGCCGAATGATCCGGCATGTGTTTCAATACGGTTTTGGAGACGAGATACATGCCGCTTAGATTCGTCTCGATAACGTCATACCACTTGCTGTCCGACGGATCGCTAATCAGGTTGAGTCCCGATATGCCGGCATTGTTCACTAATATATGAATCGCTCCCCACTCCGCCACAATTGTCGCAACACCGCGCTCTACATCCGATTTTTTGCGAACATCCATCTGGATTGGCAACATCAGCAGTCCCAATTT
>DASXSW010000608.1:0-10882 GCA_036505755.1 Binatia bacterium
ACCATCCCCATTTGTACACCGCTATGCACGGTGCCGACGAGCACGTCGACCTTGTCGCGCTGTACCAGCTTGTTGGTATTTTCCGGCGCCTTGGCGGGCTCGGCTTCGTCGTCTACGGTGAAGTACTCCAACTCGCGTCCACCGAGCTTGCCGCCGCGCTCGCTTACGGCCAGTTTAAAGCCGTTTGTGATAGCGGTGCCCAGTTGGGCGTAGGTTCCGGTGTAAGGAAGCATAAGGCCGACGCGGATCTTAGCTGACTGGCCGAAGACAGAGGACTTCGGTAAGAACGCGCTGGTCGTAAGGAGGCCAGCCGAGAGCAGAAACTTTCTACGGTTCATCGTGAGAGCAAATTTCATTTCTTCCTCCAGGTCTTAAGTACCCTAGAGTAATGGAGTGTTGGAGTAATGGGTTTTCGAATCCCCCAACACTCCAGTACTCCCCCACTCCGGTTTTTCATTACTTTTCGCGCAACTTGAAGCGTTGGATCTTGCCGGTCGCGGTCTTCGGCAATTCCGCAACGAATTCGATCCAGCGCGGGTATTTGTAGGGCGCAAGGTTGCCTTTCACATGTTGCTGCAAGTTGGCGGCAAGCTCAGGCGTTTGCGGCACGTTGGGACGAAGGACGACGTAGGCTTTCGGCTTAACCAGGCCGTTTTCATCCGTATTTCCGACGACTGCGGCTTCTAGCACAGCCGCGTGCGACGTCAGCGCGGACTCGACCTCAAAGGGCGACACCCAAATGCCGCTCACTTTAAGCATATCGTCGTTGCGGCCTGAATAGACAAAGTAACCATCGTCGCTTTCGGTGTACTTGTCGCCGCTTCTGGTCCACGGCCCGAGAAAAGTGTTGCGGCTTTTGTCGCGATTGTTCCAGTAATACGCCGCGCCGGTCGGTCCAGACACTTGAAGCTCGCCAATGTCGCCTTTCGCAACCGGCGTGCCCTCCTCATCGACTAGTCGGACGGCGTAGCCGGGCACCGGCTTGCCTGTACTACCGTACCGTACGTCGCCGGGCCTATTCGACAAAAAGATGTGGAGCATCTCCGTGGAGCCCAAGCCATCGAGAATGTCGACGCCGGTATGCTCGAGCCAGCGTCGTCCGACGTCTGGCGGCAGCGCTTCGCCGGCGGACGTGCATCGGCGCAAGCGGAGTTCTTCGCGTTTCGGTAGCTCGGGACTTGCCAACAGCGCGCTGTAAAGCGTCGGCACGCCGTAGAAGATTGTCGGACGGTATTCCCGCAAGATGCGGCAGACGGCCTGTGGTGTTGGACGATCGCCGAGGAGGACTGTGGTCGCGCCAACGGAAAGGGGAAAACTGAGCGCGTTGCCCAGGCCGTAAGCAAAAAACAACTTGGCAGCCGAAAAAACCAGGTCGCTTTCCTGAATGCCAAGAATCGGCTGAGCGTAAAGCTCGGCGGTGCGAAGCATGCTCGTTTGCACATGCACGACGCCCTTAGGCGTGCCGGTGGAGCCGGATGAGTAAAGCCAAAAGCAGGCATCGTCGGCACGCGTCGGCGCCGCGGTGAATTCTTTGTCTGCTTTTGCCATAAGGTCGTTGAGCAGCGGCTGGTCCGACCTGTTTTCTCCCGAAACAACCACATTCCTCAAGAACGGCTGCTTGTCGAGAATTGAGTGGAATATCGGCAGCAACGCTTCAGATACGATCAAGGCCTGAGCGCGACTGTCGCGCAGCATGAAATCGAAGTCGCTGCTCGTCAGCAAGGTGTTGATCGCAACGGGCACCAGTCCAGCTTTGATTGCGCCTAGAAACACAGATGGGAAGTCGATGGTGTCGAGGAGACAAACCATGACGCGCGTTTCCAGTGCCAGGCCGAGGCCCGTCAGTGCGTGGGCGCAGCGGTTCACTCGTTCGGCAAGCTCTGCGAAGCTATAGCTGTCGCGCTCGTCGATATAGGCAATTTTCTCCGGCCGCGCGGCAAGATTACGGTCAATCAAGTCCACCGCGGCGTTATAATGCTCCAGCGTCGCCGGTTGCGCATTCATCTGAGCCTCCGAATCACGCGTGCCTTGTTCGATGTCCTTCGGGTCGTATTGTTTCCTGAGTCTTGATTAGAAACGGAACGAGGTAGGTTTTACTATAGAATTGGATTGTCCGGCAAACGCCGCAATTTGACGTGGCATGCCCGACACGATTTGGCGTTGACCGGCGATGACGGCCAAATCGAAGATTTCAGGCCGGCTCGCGACTACTTAAGATAGCCGCGCTCTTGGTAGAATCGTTTTGCGCCGGCATGGAGCGCCACGTCGTAGGGCGCTTCCGCATCGTTGGCACAGAGTTGGGCGATGTCGAGCGGCTTGTAATTATCTGTCGGGATGAGGTCTCGTCGTTGTTCGATTGCTTCACAAAGGGCATGGGCGACCTCATCGGCCATCTCGGCATGCACAATCATCGGCCAGCCGCTGAAATCGATGGTCGGGATGTCGTCTGTCAGTCCCTTAAAGTGTGCCTTCGAGAGGACAGCTGGTCGATAGCCGAGGCTCGTTAGTTGCTTGAGCACCTTTCCTTCAACCGGCAGATAACGAAATCCGTTCTCCAGAGCTGTTTGTCCCCAGCTCTTGATGCCCTCGTCGAAGATCGCGTTCACCGTGCCGTTCGCGATGGCCGCGCGCCGGCTGGGGTCGCTCGGCCGCGGCGCCTCATGGATTTTACCGCCCCAGCGGCGCACTTGAGAGAGCGAGAATCCTGCCGCCTGGAGCACGGCTGAAACCGTGAACATGGTCGCACTGCTGGCGAGCTCATTTTGGGGAATTCGCCCGGTAGAAAGACGTAGCGGAATTTTCCCCCGAGCGATTTGTGCGAGGGAAGTGATGCCGGTGGATTCATGCACGGCAAAGCCCATGACGTCCCAGGAGGGAAACACGGCGATCGCCGTTAGCGGCAGCCGTCTGCGGAAGGGACCTTTGCCGCGGCACGCCATGGTGAGTAACACTGAAGGGTTGACCCACGCCATGGAGTACTTACCGTTGGCCACCGCGATGATCTCGCGGAAACTACCGGTGGCGAAAGAGATCGGTATGTCATTGGCCCTAGCGCCGAGCGACAATCTTACCACGCGTCCCACTCGCGTATCGGTTTGCAGAACGCCTTCCGCCGCACGCTTGGTCTGGTAAGAAAGGGATCCGTCGTATAAAGCGGCCGCGAGCTCTAGTAAACCTTTGGCGCGTTGAATACCGGCATTATAACGGGTGGTGGGCATGTGATCTCCATAGGAGGTGGATTGATGGACGCCACCTTAACCGCGATCCGTTTCTGAAACAACACAATTGTGTGAGCCCGACGGGCTCGCGAGTACGGAACGATGCGAAAGCAATCAGCTCAATCGGAAATTACGAGGTGGGAGAACAAGAAAAAATTCACCCGTGATCATCGCGGCAGCGGATGATCACGGGTGAAGGTGAGAGAAACCTATCGTTTCGCCAATTCGCGGCGGGCGAGGTTGGCGTCCAAGCGATCGTTACGCACTTCCTGGCGCGTCGATTTTATTTTCTGCAAATCTGCGCGAATTTCCTGACGGTCGCCCTTGATTTCTGCTTTGCTTGCATGGTTGCGAATGTCCCGGCGTAGTTCGGCGCGGTCGCTTTTCAGCTCGGCTTGGTCTTTGCGTAGCTGGTCGCGGCTTTGCTGCACTTCCTTGCGCGCGTCGCTGACCGTCTTGAGGTTATCGCGCACAACCGGGGCGTTGCTGCGGGTGCGATCGAACGGACCGTCTTTCCGCACGTAGATTATGTTGGGTTGGTTATGGTAGTGGTCACCGCTGCGGCGGTAGTCATGGGCATGGCTGTGGTAGTAATCCGGACTGTGGTAGTGGCCGTACGAACGGCTCGGTTGCGGCGGTGGACAATGCGGATGCTGGCGCCACCGGCCATGCTTGTCGTAGCAGTAATAATGCTTGCTCTTGCCGTGACCGTGTCCCTGATCATTATCGTCATGAGCCTGGGCCGGCGTCAGCGGACCGGACAGAATCAACGAGCCGGCAAGAAGTCCCGCCAGCGCCAAAGTTTTCGAAAATTTCATTTGTGGTCTCCTTTTAGTCTTGTCGCCTTTCATCGAAATCGTGCAGTTGGTAGAGCAACGGACATGCCATCCCCGGGAGCACGCTAAACCATTGATTTTGCCATCGATGGTCGGATTACCGGGTTAAATCTACTAGTAAATTTTACTCGCTGGCCGTCAAATTGTTGCGCGCTTTAAGTGCTCGGCCAGCCGATTTACCGCCCACAGGAGTAGTCCGGTCGAAAGGATTTTTGGTAATTTCCGGTTAGGTGAGACGATGCCTTGAAAGGAGACACGCCACCGTTGTAAGCCTTGGACGACAGTCCTATTCGAGCCCTCGATTGTTGGCCCGTTCATGAGTCGTTCAAGGAGGTGACATGCTGGTCTTTTCGCGGATTGTGGTTGCTCTTCTTCTTCTCCTCCTACCCCCCAGGGCGGTGGCGCAGGAGAAGCCTAAGATTTATCTTGGTGCATCCAGCAAGACACTGGGATACAGCCCGCTATGGGTCGCGACGAAGAAAGGATTTTTCGACCAACAAGGCCTCGATGTTCAGCTGGTGCTCCTGCGCGGCGTGCCGATGACCGTGCAAGCGCTTGCGGCAAGTTCTTTACATATCGGGTCGGGAGGGCCGGAACCTTATATTGAAGCCTCGGAACGCGGCCTCGATTTCGTCGTCACCGGCGGGATCATCAACGGCATTGCGCAGTTCCTGATTGCCGGGAAGAATTACAAAACCTACGAGGATCTTCGCGGCGCGACTTTTGGTACTGCTTCACTGACGGGCGGCACGATCACCGCGCTTAGAGAAGCACTCAAGCTCAAAGGATTGGAGTATCCGCGGGACTATAAATTGCTCATCATCGCCGGTGGATCATCGGCCAATCTCGCCGCGCTCCAATCCGGCCAGATCGCCGCCACAACGGTTGCCGTGCCGCTAAACTATGCCGCTGAGGAATCGGGACTTAACGTGATAGGTAGGCTGAGCGAGGGCATCCCACACTTTCAAACTAATGCATTGGTTACACGACGCTCATGGGCGGAAAAAAACCGACCGGTTATGGTGCGCTTCATGAAAGCGATGGTGCTGACGTTTCGTTGGATGTTCGAAAACCGCGACGCGGCGGTGGAATTTTTGTCAAAGGAAATGCAGCTCAAGCCTGTTCACGCGCGCAAAGGTTGGGAGTTCTACACGCAGAATCGCTTCTGGCCGCCGGACGGCGATGTGACCATGGAAGGAATGAAAACTAACATTCGCATCTACGCGGAGCAAACCGGGGCGAAGGGTTCGTTGCCTGATGCGGCCAAGTACGTCGATCAGAGTTATCTGCGCGAGGCGATAAAAGACATCGATAGGAAATAGCCATCCCTGCACGCTGCTAGATTTTCTGGAAGCATCGGTTGACTGCAAGGCTCGTTGAATGACATGCGCTCAAGACCGCCGGTGACGAGTGTCGCTGGTTTTCTTGCGCTTCTTCTTACCTAGTGCTACTTCTGCGATGGTGTTAGTGACCGCTGTCGAGGAAAAAATCTATATGCCTGATCATGTTCTTTTCGAGCAAAAAGGTCCCGTTGCGATTGTCACGATCAACCGGCCGGAGCGCATGAACGCGCTCGGCACTGATGTACGCCAGGGACTTATCGATGCGTTTTTAAAAGTCCGCCATGAGCCGTCGATTCGTGTGGCGATCGTCACCGGGGCGGGCGACAAAGCGTTCTCGGCCGGCGCGGATCTGAAGGAACACAATGAAATCTTCAAAAAGAAGCCCTATCGCGTCGGGCCGGATTATGGCGCGTTGGATGAACCACCGCATTCCAGCACAATCGTGATTGAAACCTACAAGCCGGTGATCGCAGCCGTCAACGGTTACGCGCTCGCGGGAGGATGCGAGCTGGCTTTGGCCTGCGACATTCGCATCGCTTCCGAAAACGCCCGTTTCGGCTTGCCGGAGGCCAAGCGCGGCCGCGGCGCCAATTTCGCGACTGTGATGCTGCAATACTTGATTCCGCGCGGCATCGCCATGGAAATGCTTTTTACCGGCGAGCCGATATCGGCACAAGATGCGCTGCGATTCGGCCTGGTCAATCGGCTGGTGCCGCTGCCCGAACTATTACCGACCGCGATTACCCTGGCGGAGAAGATCGCCGAGAATGCGCCGGTTTCTCTGCGGCGGATTAAAGAACTGTCTGTGAAATCCATCGGCTCCCCGCTTTTGTTCGCACTCAAAATGGCGCCGGGACCGAGCCCTTATGAAAGCCAGGACGCCAGAGAAGGGGCGAAGGCTTTCACGGAGAAACGTCCTACGAATTTTAAGGGCGAATGATCGAAGGTAGAGAACCAACGCAGCACTGGATAAAGGCTGCTGTTCGCATTCGCTGTTATTGTCCCAGAGCAGGAGGAATTCATGAGTAACTATCCGCGAGTGATTTTGACAGAAGAAGGCATGCGCGACGGTTTACAAATCGAGCGCGCCGATATTCCAGTTGGTGATAAGATTCGGCTGCTTGACGCGCTCTCCGAAACTGGTCTCAAGGAAATTGCGGTGGGTTCTTTCGTCAGTCCGCGCTGGGTGCCGCAGATGGCTTGCATCGATGAGCTTGTGAAGGGATTTCATCCGAAGCCGGGAGTCACCTACTCCGCGACGGCGCTCAATGACATGGGTCGCGAAAGGTTGCGACAGTATTGTCCGCCGCTCTCGGATGCGAGATATCAGGCGCAAACCCAAGTCTATCTTTGTGACGTATTTGCCCAACGCAATATCAATCGCACCATCGCGCAGCAGGTGGCGCGATGGCCCAAGGCGATCGAAGAAGCAAAGGATAAAGGCGCAAAGGAAGCAGGCATAAACATCAGCGCGTCCTGGGGCTCCAATTGGACCGGCGAAGTCTCGCAAGAAGACCGCATGACGATGTTGGAGCGGCAGTACACACTATGGGAAGAGGCGGGAATCGCGGTCACAAAAGTGGGGATCTCCGACCCGATGGGTTGGAACATGCCGGACCAAGTGGAGCGGCAATTGATCGCGATCAAAAAGCGCTGGCCGTCGATCAAGAGTTTCAATCTCCATTTACACAACACGCGTGGCATGGCGCTCACATCATCATACGTATCCCTTAAAGCGCTCGATGCCACCGATACGCTGCGCTTGCAGCCGGCCATCGGCGGCATGGGCGGTTGTCCGTTTTGCGGCAACGGGCGCTCGGCGGGTTTGGCGCCGACGGAAGATTTGATCCATATGATGGATGGGATGGGCATCGAGACCGGTGTCGATCTCGAAAAGCTGATCGAAGCCGTTTGGATGGCGGAAGAGATTGTCGGCCATCCCCTGTGGGGGCATGTCTCCAAGGGTGGACCCAGGCCGGAAGGTAAGAAGTTTTATCCGGTAAACATGCCGTTTGTCGAGACCCTCGAAGAAGCGCGCCATTTCATTAAAGGCTCAGAAGCCTACAAAGGCGCGCCGTCGCCGTGGAAAGAACCGATCAAGAGTTCGCAGCGTCCGGAAACGATAAACGCCAATGGTGATTCGCCATCCGATGCGGCCGAACAACGCCGCGGACGGTGGCTTCCCTTGTAGTTCTTTTTGAATATTGGAAGCCTCTCGACATTTGGGTAGGGAATTTTCCGTAGGAAACGAAATGAAAAAGCTGTGCGATTAGCGCAGCAACAAAATAGACGTTACGGAGCCATGTTCGTCATTCCGGCGCAAGCCGGAATCCAGGTTCTGCAATTCACGCCCCGCCACCGTGGATACCGGCTTTCGCCGGTATGACAAGAAAATTCAACGGAGGAAGTCTTGGTGTCTGATCCCCGCGTACGACTGCTTTTTGAGCCAAAATCCGTCGCCGTTGTCGGCGCATCTTCCGATCCGACGAAGGCATCGGGGCTACCGCTGCGCAATCTCATCAATTCCAAATTCACCGGCAAAATTTATCCGGTCAACCCCCGTGCCTCAGAAATCAGTGGACTTACGTGTTATCCAAGCGTAACAGATTTACCCGAAGCGCCCGATGTCGCGATTCTGATGATCGACGCGAAACTGTCGCCGCAAGTCTTAGAGGAGTGCGCTAAGAAGGGCGCCAGGACTGCCATCATCGGCTCCGCCGGCTTCAGCGAGTCCGGTCCCGAAGGCCAAGAGCGCCAAGCAGAGCTAAGCTCCATCGCAAAAAAGTACGGTATCCGCGTATGCGGCCCCAACTGTCACGGCACATTCAACGTACTCAAAGGAATTCCCTGCGGTTACGACCATTCTTTTGCGCTGCTTCTCACACCCGGTCCAGTCGCCATCGCGTCGCATAGCGGTGCGCTGCTCGGTGTCTTGGGCCATCGCGCGGTGCAGGCTAATCAGGGACTCAGCTATCTGGTCAGCAACGGCAACGAGATGGATTTAGACCTTTGCGACTTTACGGAATTCTTCCTCGAAGACGCATCGACCCAGGTAGTCGCCTTACTTATGGAAGGGCTCAAGGACGGGCCGCGCTTTCTCCAGCTGGCCGAGCGCGCGCACGAACTCGGTAAGAAAATCGTCGTGCTCAAAGTCGGTAAGTCGGAGCGCGGCGCGATTACCACCCTGGCGCACACGGCGCGCATGGCCGGCGCCGGCGAAGTATACGAAGCTGCATTTCGGCAATACGGCGTCATCTCCACCGATACGGTCGAGACATTTTTGGGATCAGCGCAGATGGCGGCTCATCAACCCGTGCCGCGCGGCGGGCGCATTCTCGTCATGACTTCGAGCGGCGCAGGCGCGAGCCTGATGGCCGACAAGGCAACTGAATACGGTCTCAACCTTGCTGATATCTCCGAGGAAGCCAAAAGCCGCATTCCACAGCGCCGCACGGCGATCTTGACCAATCCTTTCGACACTGCTGGGGCGTCGCGTAGCGCGGGTTTTCTCTCCAACGTCTGCGAAGCTTTCGCAGGGGATACAGCCAACGACTGTCTCTTGATGTATCTCGGGCCGCTCGCGGTGCGTCATGAGTACGCCAGGAATTTCGCCGCGGCGTCAGCAAAGTTCGGAAAACCGGCCGCTGCGATTAATTGTCTGTCCGAGGCAGATGTGCGCGATATTTTTCAAGCCGAGCATATTCCGGTATTCGACGGGGCCACCGACGCCTGTTTCAAGATGCTGCGCGCTTACATCGATTATGGGCAGTTCCTGCAGCGACCGCGCAAGACGCGGTTGGTAGCGCGCGCTCAGGATGCGGTCAGAACAAAAGCGGAAGTGATTTTGAAAGCTCACAAGAGCGGATCAATGTTGCCGCACTCGGCGACGACACAGTTGCTCACCGCATACGGCTTTGCCGCTGCCGAGTTTAGGTTGGTCTCCAACAGTGATGAAGCAGTAAGTGCTGCGACCAAAATCGGCTACCCGGTGATTCTGAAGGGAATCGTGCCGGATATCGCCCATCGCAGCGATGCCGGATTGGTCACTGGCAAAATCTCCAACGACGCGGAGCTGCACGAAGAATTCGCTGAACTGGAGAGTAAAGGTCGCGCAGATTCGCGGGCAACAGTTGAGTTTAGCGTGGAGCGATTTATTCCGCATGACTTCGAAGTTATTCTCGGTGCGAAATACGATGAGACCTTCGGGCCGGTGATTTTGTGCGGGCTCGGCGGCATCTTCACCGAAGTGCTCAAAGACTACGCGCTGCGGCTGGCGCCGCTGGCGATGACGGATGCCGAGGAGATGCTGTCTTCTCTGAAAGCGTTCGCGGTTTTAAAAAAATCGCCCAAGGGAACGGCGCATATCGATTCTATCATTGACGGGATTGTCCGGCTGGCCGATCTCGCCATCGATCTTCGCGGCAAGATAGCCGCCGTGGACGTCAATCCGATCGGAGTGAATCTAGGTTCGCCGGTAATGACGGTATTGGATGCCAAGGTTCATGTGTAGGATAGCGGAGGCGCGACAGATGAAAAATGTTCTAACGCTCAAAAGTTTTCTGTTTTGCCTGCTCGCAATGATTACTTGCGGTATTGCTGCGCCGACCGATCTTGCCGCGCAAGGCGAAACTGACTTCAAAGGAAAAACGATCCGTCTCATCATTGGGACGAGCACCGGCGGCGGAGTCGATCTTTACGCGCGCGTGGTCGCGCAGTTTCTCGGCAGGCATTTGCCCGGCGAGCCGGTCCTTGTGCCGCAGAACATGCCGGGCGCCAGCTCGGTCGTGGCTGCCAACTATGTCTACAACATGGCGAAGCCGGACGGTCTAATATTGGGCGCGTTACAAGGCGGAGCATTCTTCGATCAGATCCTGGGACACGACACGGCGAAATTCGACTGGGCCAGGTTCACCTGGATTGGTTCGCCCGAACGGCTCGAGGCGCAGCTTTACGTGCGAGCGGACAGCCCGTACAAGACGCTCGAAGATATTCGACGCGCTACGGAACCGCCGCGCTGCGGCGGCGCGGGCACAGGAGCGACCGGCTATTTCGTTCCGAAAGTTTTGGAAGAAACTCTCGGGCTTAAGTTCAAGACGGTCACGGGCTACCAAAGCGGCGGCGAGATCGATATCGCCGTGGAACGGGGGGAGCTCCATTGCCGCGCGTTCGACATCGGCAGCTTCGTCGGCCGGGATCCGACGCGAACCTGGTTCAAAAACGGCTTCGTCAAGAGCCTGATTCAGACCGGCAAAAGGCGCGATGCCAGACTCGGCGACGTGCCGACCCTCTATGAGTTAATGGACAAGCAAAAAACCCCTGATGCGCTTCGGCGCATGGCAACCGTAGTTCTTTCATCAGGTGGGTTCGGCCGGCCCATGGTGGCACCCCCCGGGATGGCAGCCGACCTCGCCCGCACGATCCGCACCGGCTACGAAAAGATGCTCAAGGATCCCGAGTTTATCGCCGAGGTAAAAAAACGTCGCTA
>DASXSW010000609.1:0-10829 GCA_036505755.1 Binatia bacterium
GCAGTTTGGTCGTGAGAGCATTTGAGCAGAACGGGCGTGTTTTGATCACAGGCACTCGCTGCCTCGCTCAGGCTTTCTCCTCCGGTGTTGACGGCTGAAATGGGCCGCAGCGGCGTCGCATGCCTTCGCGGAACTTCTCGCGCTCCTCGGGCGTCATTTGTTCCCAGCGCTCCATCATGCGGCGCCGCCAGTACATGTGTGCTCCCGGACGGCCGCGGAATCCGCCAAAGAGTATCCTGCTGAGGACTAAGAGACCCAGGGCTTGCGAGAAATTGATGAGTCGCCATCCGAAGACGGACGGCATCAGCCAGTTCCACAGGCTCATGACGACAAAGCCGAACACAAGGATGGCCGCCGCTGCGAATAACACGAATTTTAATCTTCTTATCAACCAATAGTTTTTCATATCGGTTATCCTTTCGTAAACTCGTCGTAGATATCCTGGAGGCGTTCGCGCAGGTGAAGCACAGCGTAGTGCTTACGCGAAAGGAGCGTGTTCACGCTCAGACCCATTTCCGCGGCAAGCTCTTTGAAGCTGCGTTCTTTCATCTCGTGGGCGATAAATATTTCGCGTTGCTCCTCCGGAAGCTCGTCCAAAGCGGCATCGAGTTCTTCGACAAGCACCCTACGTGCGTAGGCCGCTTCCGGTCCGGCATCGGGCGACGGGAGCAGATCTTCCAAGATAATCAACTCTCCATTCTCCTCGCCTGCCGCGGGGTAAATCCTTGATCCCTCGCGATTTCTCTTGCGGAAAAGGTCTGTGATCCGATTGCGCGCCACACGGAACAGCCAGGCGCCGACCTGCTCCACCGGCTTCATCAGGCGGTAGGCCTCCACGAGCTCGTAAAAGATCTCTTGCAGAATGTCCTCTGCATCGCCCGCGTTGGCCACGCGCTTGCGGATGAAGTTCCGCAGCCTGGGTTGTTCTCGCTCGATCGCTTCGGAGAGCCGCCGGTCTCGCTCGGCGGCCACAGCGCTCATTCGCCTTATGTTGAGCAGCCCCTCCATCTAACCTTGTAGACGAATGAGAGGCGCGGATATTTTAAGATATGAAGTAACTTCCCGACCTATTTCAAATAGTTTCGGCAAATTGTTTGGTTCGGAGGCTGCGGGAGTTGAGGTCGTCAATTCTCTGGCCGACTTGGTCGGAGTCTATGAACAGAAACGGATTACGCTGGAACGCGCGCTAGAGACCTTGGCCAGGATGACGCGCCGCGGAACTCTGAGACCCGAATGGATCCATTCTGCGCTGAGGGTCGTAACGGAGATCCGACGGAAAGAAGAAAATTTTCCGTCGTTGACAAGCACGCGAACAAGGACTAGAACCACATTTAGATCCATTCAATGCCGCTAGGCGTGGGGGCCGGTGGATCGCATACGTTAGCGAGCCCCAAGGTGAAAGGAGGTCTTTGCTATGCAAGACAGTATTCCACCTGATGAAAAAAGCCCGCTGTCTGTGGGCTGTCGCTTTTCGGGGCTGAAGAGTTGTCTCACGCTAAGGAGCTATTCCCACTAGACCTCAAGCAAATTGCCTGTAGGCAAACGGTCGCTACGGCGACGAAGAAGGAAGGTCGTAGCTGGCATGAGACTCCGTAGTGGTAGAGGTGATTGCGGTCCCGGTTAAGTGACGCTAAGCCACTGACAGGCGGGAACAACAAGAAAACATAAAACTAGTTACACGCGTCAAAAGCGCAACCAAAGGGTATCTTTCCCGGGAAAGATGCCCTTTCGTTTTTTCGGAGAGTGTTTGGTAACTGGCTAGAAATTCAATCGTGCATCATAGCAATAAAATCTTCACTCTGATCGATGTTTCCACTTCCGGCGCGAACTAGAAGGTGAGGGATTTCCCCCTGATCATCTCGCCCAAAGCCTCAACGATATGAGTCTTGTCACCGACCGCGCGAAGCGGGGAAGTCATTGCGTCTTTAACGCTGCTCGTCTTCGGGGCTAGATTATTGTTCGCTACTCGTTTCAGGACGTGTCGTTCGGTAAAGATTCCTACCGGGATGGCATTATCGGTAAGAATAACGCGCCCCACGTCCTCCTCCGCCATCATCAGCAATACTTCATCATCGTGCTAGTGTCCTGGAACTAAAGTTCGTTGTATAACTCGCTCGTCGCTCTGTCCGAAAATCTCCCCTTCCCCTCTTTGCCAAAGAGGGGTTAAGCTTCTCCGGAGCAAATTCCCCCTTTGAAAAAGGGGGACAAGAGGGGGATTTGCATTCGACTTGAATCAGGAACCAGCATTTGGACTTTTTCAACGAACTTTAGGTACACCACACTAGAATGTAGCTAAAGTCTTCATAAACGCTCCTCGCTTAGCGTTACCTGTAGAGCGCATCGATGAATCCGCTGGACTGCATCTGGCGCACGAAGGAGTCATCGAAAAATCTCTTTGGGTCGGCATCCTTCGCTTTGGGAATTCGCGCTGCGAGATCGTCCAGCACCGACTTCATCGCTTCCATGGTCGTGAGCGGTATTTTAAGCATATGTTTTTGCACGTCGATTTCGTAGGACTCTGCGAGCGCCGTCTGATTGGCCGTGCGTAAATACTTGCTCATGACTTTCAGGGTAAAATTCTTATCTCTTTTGGCGCGGGCGATGGCTTCGGTCTGCGCCATCATATAACGGCGCACGAGATCGGGATCATCGCGGATCAGTCGGCCGCGCGTGGTCATGCCCGTGAAAGCATAGGGAATGCCCAGTGACGCAATATCGAGTAGCACATGGTGACCAAGTTTCAGCGCCTGGGTAATCGCCGGGTAGGAAAGAATCCCAGCCTGAATGCGATTGGCTTGCAGGGCGTTGACCATGGATTCCATGCCGCCGACCTGGACGATGGCGACATCCTTTTCGGGCACGAGCCCGAAGTGGCGGAGCGCGAGACGCGCGCCGACATCAATCGATGTGCCGAAGCGCGTGATGCCTAGGGCTTTGCCCTTGAGCTGCTCCGGTTTGTCGATTTCCGGACGGGCCATCAAACTCTGCACGAGTGAATCTAGCGTTGTGCCAACGACCATGACATCGGCGCCACCCAGTGCCGCGCTCGCGGTCGTGCCGCCAGAAATCTGCAAGAACTGCACCTCGCCGGCGATCAAGGCGTTCATTCCCTCGACGCCCGTGGGTGTGGCGATGACTTCGACGTCTAAACCATGCTTGGTAAAAATGCCGGCTTCGCGCGCGATCCAAGGCGGACACATCACCGAGGACAGTGACGTGAAGGCCATGCGGACTTTGCGCGGTGCTGATGATTCGGCTGCGTCAGAAGAGCTCGATGACCAACCGACTATGTTCAGAGCGAGAACGAGACAGGCGAGCTTGCCAAGATTCAAGTCATTGCCATCCGTAAAACCGTTTGGCGTTTTCGCCCAGTATCCTCGATTTCGCTTGAGCGGAGATGTCGGTGCGGCCGCGAATGGTCGAAACGACGTGCGGGAAGATGCCGTCCCAGTGAGGATAGTCCGAAGCAAAGAGAATCTTGTCGTCGCCAATTCGCTCGATCACGTACGGAACCGTCTCTTCCTCGGGCTCCATGGCAAAGAACCAGTTGCCATGCTTTACATATTCACTAGGCTTTTTCTTACACAGCGGCGCTTCGACTTTGCCACGCTTTTCCCACTCCTCGTCCATACGCTCCATCCAGTATGGGACCCAGCCAGCGCCGCACTCCAGAAACGCGATGCGCAACTTGGGAAATCGTTCGGCGACACCGCCATAAATGAGACCGGCAAATTGAATAAACGTCTCGACCGGCCGGCCGATGGTGTGCATGAAAATAAAGCTATCGAAGCGGATTTCTCCGGCCGGCCCTTCGCGCCGGTTATGAACGCATAGCGGCACGTTGAGCTGTTCGAGCTCTTCGTACAATGGCCAGAAGGTCTGGGACCCCAGGTGTTCTTTCATGCCTTGTGTCGCCACGGCAATGGAAGACAGGCCAAGCTTCGTCACCGCTCGGTGGGCTTCTTCGACCGCCGCCGCCGGATTTTGCAGCGGTACCAAGGCGATGCCTTTGAGCCGAGGACTTTGTTTGCAAACGTCGGCAATAAAATCGTTGTAGGCTCGGGCATAGGCAACCGCGTAGTCGCGCTCTACCAAGCTATTCACGGCAAAGCTGCTGGTGGGAAACAGCACCGAAACGTCGATTCCTTCGGTGTCCATGTCTTTGAGCCGAGTGGCAAGATCATTATCTTCCATGCCCCCCAGCGAGCCGCCCATGTTGGTATCCATGCCGTCGGAAGGTAACAAACCTCCGGTTCGCTTTGAATAAGGTTCCGGCAAATATCGCCGCAGGTCGGCGACCTTTTCGACGATATGGCCGTCGGCATCGATCGTATTCATAGAAAGTCCTCCAGGCGAAAGAAAGATAGTCGTCAGTGGACGACTCACCGACCGGAGATTAGTCGGAGGGCTATATGAGTGTCAATGACAAAAAGGCCGGCTCCCATGACTGGGAGCCGGCCAGAGGAAGTCTACATTTTTATTGCACGAGAAATTTAACGGCGCCGGCCGGTGGTCGCCGGAGCCTCGGGTTGGTTCATGGCCAAGGCTTGCAAATCCTCTTCCTTGAGATCCCGGGTTTTCTCCACTTCGGCCTCACGTGCGACCAATACCCGCACCTGTCCCTGGGCCATAGGCTTGGCGTATGTTTTAATCAGCCACACTTTGCCCGTGAAGCGATTCATCTTGTAAGCTGCGTCGACCGGACCGCTCGGCGGAGTGATCGTGTAAACGCCGCCGACAATGAAGGCGAGCAGGAGTGCAAACACCGCTCCGCCGCAGGTCCAAACGATTTTCTCTTTCACTGCTTGACTCATGTTCCATTCGGAGAGCTTCATATCAACACCTCTCGACTTTTCCAAAACAAAGCCTTGGACCATGAGCCGTCGCTTGCATGACAAAGACCCGCTCCATGTCCAGAATTTCGCTGGTGCGAGCATGATTTCGTCGTAGCGGTCGACTGCTCATGGTCCTGCTTCTTACTTCAAATAAGTTTCTTTATGCGCCTCGACAAGCGCTATCTAATACTCACCGCGTTGGCGCTGCAGCCGCTGAATCTCCTGGCGGTTGCGCTCGGTCTCGTACTGGTTACGATTGATCTGCTGCTGTTGTTGGTAATTGGTGTTTTCATGGCCTTGCAGCTGGTCACCGACCAGCGCGCCGGCGCCTAATCCAAGAGCACCGCCAATCGCCGCCCCGGCTCCTGGGTGACCGACCGCCGCGCCGACGAGGCCACCAGCCGCCGCGCCGCCGAGCGCACCAATTCCGGCACCCTTTTCGCGCGTGCTTAGAGGTCCACCGGCACAGCCGGTAAACAAAAGTGCCCCAGCTAAAACCGTAATACCTGTGCTCTTGAGAATTCTCTTGTGACTAAACATTGGTGTCCTCCTCCTTTTTCCGGTTAGAACTTGTTCGCCTTACCCTTTGCCTTTGGTTTGCCGTTAGTCTGATTGGTGTTGCTCGACGCGCCGCCGTTTTCATGTTGCTTGTGCCGCTCTTCAGCGCGCACCCAACCCCGCTCTGGATCGGCGGACCATTGGGCGTTGGTATTCGCCGCACCTTTGGTGCTCATATGTTCGGCTGCTTTTCCGCCGCGCTGGTTGCCGCTGTTTTTGCCGGGTCCGGCGGCGATAGCCGCGCTGGTGTCGAGTAGCGCCGACAGAACCATCGCAGCAACGACATATTTGGCTAGTTTCATGACCGCGCTCTCTAGTTTCCGAAATTTCCCCTACGGTTTCTGGTGATCTGCTCGTACCGCACCGCCGAAGGGCTGGAGCGGTTTTAGCTCGACCTTCGAGATGTTCTCATTCAGGTGGCGAGCCATTTCCGTAAGAATCGCCATGATCACAACAAAGTTGGGTGACTTCATCAACATTTTCTCCTTAGGCTTTCGCGTGGCTTTTTCCATGCTTGACTACCCGCTTGCTGCCCAACGTTAAACGCAACTGCAATGCCAATAAAAAAATCACGGCATTTTAATGGCTTACAAAGAAATGGAGCGCTTCCTCGGTGCGTAAAAAACTCTGGCCATGGGGAGAAATTACCGAAGCTGCTTGATTGATTCGCTCGGTTTTGAAGAGGTTTTGAAAAAGGATGTGCAGCTGCCTGAAGGGAGTACTCGAAAAGTTCTATTTGGCAGCACGCAGGGCTTGAATGCGCTCTGCTGTCGCTGGGTGGGTGGATAGAATTCCGCCGCCATTATTGCCGTTGCGACGCATGAGCCACGCCAGAGTGTCCGCCATGGTATCGCGGGAATAGCCGGCGCGTTGCAGCAACGTAACAGCGTGATGATCGGCTTGTAACTCAAGCGGGCGGGTATAACTACCGCTGATCAGCGTGCCCGCGATCGGCGTGAATGCGCTGCTCCCAGGAAACAACTGTTCCAAGAGCGCAACTCCCAACCCGACACCGACGCCGACAACTTGAGCCCTGGCAGGATGGCCGAGGTCTTCATGGGCGATTTCATGGGCTAAGACCCCGCGCAACTGATCATCGGTGGCCTGATTTAATAGGCCAGTAGTCACGTAATACTGTCCATTGCCGGCGCTCGCAGCATTAATCGCCGGATCATCAACGATGGACACCCGAACTTGTTCCAACGGTACACGGTGGTTCGTCACGCGCAGCAGAGGTACCATGATATAGCGCAGTCGGTCCACCTGCTGCTCCGTTATCGTCGCATTGTCATGTTGTCCCGTGTGGCTTTTGCGGAACGCATGAGCATCTGAAATTATCGCGAGACAGATCACGATAATCAGTATTCCGGGGCATTTGCACCAACGGTTCATTGCTTAATTCACTCGGCAACGACCGGCGATCTCCAGCGCCAGCTTTCGACTGCCTAAAAATCGCAATCGTCGTGCCACGGGTCAAGATTTGACAATATGCGGGGTTGCGTCCCGCGGAGAGAAGAAATGACGGAAAAAAATGTAAGCGCTAGGTAAAAATTACTCTTTGGAGTAGAGCGCGAGTTTGGCGTTCAATGTTTTCGGGGTAATGCCTAAGAGTTGGGCCGCTTGCGTCTTGTTCCCCCCTGTTGCGTTCAGGGCGCGTTCGATTGCCTGCCGTTCGGCTTCGGCAAGCGACAGTGGTGCGAGATCGGATTGTTCTTCCACGAGTGTCGTAAGACAATACTGCTGAAAGTCTTTGGCTGTGAGATTTGGGCCTGTAGGCAAAACCGTAAGCCGCTCCATGGCATTGCGAAGCTCACGGACGTTGCCCGGCCAGTTCTGCGCCATCAGAGTCGATGCAAAGTCGGCGGCCCAGGGTAAGACATCGCGCTGATATTTTGCCGCGAACGACTCCAGAAAATACCGAGCCAAAAGCGTGATATCCTCACCACGTTCGCGTAACGACGGAAGCTCCAGATGAAACACGTTCAACCGATAAAAAAGATCTTGGCGCAGCTTGCCATCTTTCACCGCCGCTAACGGCTGCCGATTGGTGGCGGCGACGACCCGGACGGAAACCGGAATATTCTTGTTGCCGCCGATGCGACGAATCTGTCCTTCTTCCAACACGCGCAAGAACTTCGGCTGAATTTCCAGCGCCATTTCAGTGATCTCGTCGAGGAGAAGCGTGCCGCCGTCGGCTTGCTCGAAACAGCCAAGGTGGCGCTCGATGGCGCTGGTGAAAGCGCCTTTCTCATGACCGAAGAGCTCACTTTCCATCAAAGTCGGCGAAATCGTGGAGCAATTGAGGGCGAGAAAATTTCCCTCGCGCCGCGGTGAAAGATCGTGCAAGGTTTGTGCGACCAGTTCTTTGCCTGTGCCGCTCTCGCCGCTGACGAGCACTGCCGCATCGGTTGCGGCGATCTGGCCGATTTGTTGGTAAAGCCGGCGCATCGGCGCTGATTTACCAATGAGGGCACCGTAGGACCCGAGAGGCGATTCCAAGCGTTGGCGGAGCGCGCCGGCTTCGCGCACGAGCACCACCTGCTTCAGCGCCTTCTCAAGCACGTCACGCAGCCGCTGCGGTTCAAGTGGTTTGGGCAAGTAGTCGTAGGCGCCGAGTTTAATCGCTTGTACGGCGGTATCGATGGTGGCTTGACCGGTGACAAAGATGATCGCGATTTGACGCACGCGATCGCCGAGCGCGGTGACGAATTCTAATCCATTCATACCCGGCATCATCAAGTCCGTGACGATCGCGTGTGGCAGTTCCTGCTCGCAAGTTTGAAGAGCGGCTTGACCGTCGGAAGCTTCACAAGCTTTATAGCCCCAGCTTTCCAATAAGGTCGTTAGACCTTCACGGGTGGCCGCATCGTCATCGACGACGAGCACCGTTTGACGAGGCCGAGCCATCCTAGTGAGCGGCCTCCATTGGTAGGGTTACTCGAAACGTCGCGCCGCGGCCGTTACCATTACGGTCGTGGTAAACCAAGGCGCCGCCGTGGGATTCGACGATTAATTGGCTTAGCGGCAGACCGATACCGCTGCCGCCAACCTTGGTGGTCTTACCGAATTCGAACATTTCCACCCGTCGGTCCGGTGGGACACCAGGACCGGCGTCGCTGATGTCGACGACCAATTCGTTGCCGTTTTTGTTGGCAGTCACGTGGATCTCGCCGCCGTCAGGTTGAGCTTCCATGGCGTTACGCAGGAGATTATCGAAGGTTTGCCGCAGACGCGTCGCATCTCCCTGAATTTGCCAGGGCCCGGGAGCAAGTTCCTTTGTTAGGCGTATCTTTTTCGCCGCGCAAGCCGAACCTGCCGCTTCCAGAGTCGTACCCAATACTTCGGCGACGTCGATCGGTTTGCGTTCCATTGTCACGGGCGCCGAATAGTCAGTAAAATCGCGTACCAACTTGTCGACCTGGCGGATACTTGAGTCGAGGGCGGCGATGGAGCGTTGTGATTGAGCGCCGTCGTCGTCGACAGTTTTGTTGCGCAGCACTTCTAAATGAATCGCCAACGCGTTGAGGGGTGTTTTTACTTCGTGGGCGAGCGTCCGGGCGGCAATGGCCAGCCGTTGCACCGGTGCCGGAGCGCCAACACTCTTACGTTGCTTCATCACCAAGCGGTCAATCAAGTCCAAGCTTGCGCCGACTTCGTCGTGGCTGGCGTATTGAGGCCGGACCGCATAGGTTCCCGCTTCAGCTTGGCGCAACGTGTCACTGATCAAACGAAAGCGCCGGGTGTAAAGCGCGGTGGTCAAAAACGCGCTTACGAGAGCGACGCCACCGCCAAGAACGAAGAGGAGAATGAATTGGCGCCATAAGCCCGACAGCAGTCCAGTCCAATCTGCCGGGTTGATCCATAGCCGCAAACCTCCCGGACTGCGCACTCCGGCCGGCATTTGCAGCGGCACCCAAACATCGTAGTAGTTAATGTTACCCTGACGCTTGGCGTTGATAATCGTCTCGCCGCGCCCGAGCTTTTCCAGCAGAGAATCGGCTATGGGCGGTCTTTGCTTTTCGCCTTCGACAGAGCTGTAAAGCAGACGTCCTTCGGCGTTGACGACCCACATCGCTTCGATGCTGGCACTACGGTCGACAAACGCCTGCATAAGTCCTTGCACTTCCGCGCGACGCGATGGTGTGTAGCGCTTGGGTCCGGATGATGGAGTCCCGGCGGACTTACCAGGTAAAAGATTGCCAAGAAAGCCCCAAAAAGAAGATGTGCTTCTTTGGCCTTGCGGCGTTTCGAGCACGATCGATCGCTCCCGCAAGCTGTCGGCCAGCGCGATCTCCACTTGGCGCGCCATCAAGAGAGCGGTTTGGAGCGTCGCTTCGGTCGTGAGCCGCTGGGCTATCAGCCAAATACCGATCCCCAAAATGCCGAATATCACTACGACGGTAGCGCAGAAAACGGCCACTTGTTGCTGGCGCAGGCTCATGCGACCCCTAGGATAACAGATCGGCCGAATCCCGCAAAGTTAGCATTTTATATCACAAAATAGCTGGCTTGCGGCGCCTGAACCTTTGTTGCATAGTGTTTTAGATGTTAGTTGACGTTTACAAACGGCCGATCCGGGATCTACGTATTTCGGTAACGGACAGGTGCAACTTCCGCTGCACCTATTGCATGCCACTGGATGAGTACGAGTGGATCGATAAGAAGGAAATTTTAACCTTCGAAGAAATCACGCGCTTGGCGCGGCTGTTTATTCAATTCGGCGTCGAGAAAATTCGTCTTACCGGGGGTGAACCGCTGGTGCGCCAGGACTTGGCGGTCTTGGTGAAAAAACTTTCGGCACTCGATGGCTTAGAAGATCTTTGCCTCACGACCAATGGCGCCCTTCTTGCCGAAAAAATTGAATCCCTTTCACAGGCAGGCCTGCGTCGCGTCAACATCAGTATCGACACTTTGGACGCGAAGAAGTTCAATCGCATGACCAAGCGTGGCGATCTGAATAAAGTTCTCGAAGGCATTTTTGCGGCAAAGAAAGCCGGCCTTGCGCCGATCAAGCTCAACGCGGTCATCGAACGGGGCGTCAACGAGGACGACATCCTGCCGCTTGTGGAGTTCTCCCGGGAGCATGGGTTTGCCATGCGTTTCATCGAATATATGGACGTTGGCAATTCGAACAATTGGACGTCGGCGAAGCTGGTCTCAAAGAATGAGATAATTGAAAAAATTGCCGAGCGTTACCCGCTCAGAGAAGTGGGCCGGGACCGGGGGAGCGCGCCGTCAGTCGATTACGAATTTGTCGATGGGCGAGGCGACATCGGCGTGATCGCTTCAGTGACAGAGCCCTTTTGTTCGAGCTGCACGAGAATTCGACTGACGGCGGACGGTAAGATTGTCACTTGCTTATTTTCCCAGGTCGGACATGACATCAAGTCTCGTTTGCGCGGCGGCGCTTCCGACGAAGAGATTTCGGAATTCATC
>DASXSW010000610.1:0-4541 GCA_036505755.1 Binatia bacterium
GCCGAGTTGGCCCGCCCATAAAGTGAGAAAGACCGGGGTATACAAGAACGACAGAAAAAATGCGTCGCTCGTTTTCAATGCGGTGAGCCGCGACAACAGAAGGCAGGACAACCCCAACGCGAGAACCGAAAGCGCTTGCCATAGAAATAGTGATAGGTTGGGGTCGATGAAACTGAAGGGCGCAAAAAAACCGGCGACGAGCGGAATGTACATGTACGCGCCAGTGGTTGCCTTCGGCAGGTGTGGCAAAAGCGCGTGAGCGGCCTTATCGAACGGCGAATCGATAAAAGATCGGGCGTCCGGCTGCGGGTAGAGTTCATCGGACCGGCCGCTGGCGACTAAATGGCCGGCCACGTAAAAAGTCATGATAAAATCGGACTCTTGGAATCTTTCGCGCTGGGAGAACAAGTTGTTATCGAGCAGAAAAATCCCTGACGCCAAAGCGAAGACAGTGGCTAAAAAAACCAGCGCACGATAGCGCGTCAAAGCGGATCGGCCTACCGTCATTCGCTGATTAAGGCATGATCGCGGGGACGAATCGAATTAGTGTTCGCCAGCGCCGATCCGGCCGATGAACGGAAGTTTCAAGGCGGGCTTGTAAAAATCGATACCGAAGTTCAAGCCGAGCAAGTTCAGTTCGACGCCTTCTTCACGGGCCATCGACAGCCCCAGCACTCCCAACATCGAGAACTGGTAACCCGTGCCGCTGGGCGTGCGGTCGAGCAAAGAACCGTTGATTGGATAGTCTTTGCCAATGGCTGTTGCCGGAAGATCCATGTGGAGCTCAGGCACCTTTCGTCCTATGTAGGCCATGAAGGTGTTGCTGTTGGGGCCTGGCCAAACCTTGTATTCGTTCGGGTAAGGATAGCTGCCGACAGCTGCGATAATCTTGGGGATGGCAAGGGACGCAGACTCACCCCGGAGCTCGGTGATGAGCGTTGGTTCGTTACCGAACCAGCGACCGTCCGGAATTCCCGGCGCAGAAGCGACGGCGGGAAGACCGCGATATAGGCGCCAACCAATGACTTGATGAATGGTGTATTCGGCAGCATTTTCCGGTTTGGTGGCAATCCAGGTATGGACACCGAAGATGCCACGCCAGTTGAGCGCACGCGCGTAATAGACTTGCACGACGGCCTCGGGAGTAGTCTCAGCGCTCGGTGCGATGCCGGCGCTGGAACGATCAGCGGTGCGAAAATCACGACCCAACGGCGCTTGTCCGGAAAGTACCGTGTAAAGTGGCAGCGCGACGAATAACAACAAGAAGATAAAGAGCATTCGTAATAGCATTGATTCTTGCTTGCGATGAATTATACCCCAAGGTGTTAATCAACTCCAGCCATCAGTGAATTTCGGAATGGTTCAGTTTGGGAAAGATCTCTCACTTTGTTCGAGATGACACACGGATTATGTAGTTGTCATTTCGAGCAAAGCGAGGAATCTTTCTCGATTTTAAGGTCATGGTGGATTGAAAATGAACCACTACCATGAATCCGGCAATGGATTCGAGCGGTCCGGCGGCAGGCGATTGATTGTTCCTAAGCTTCGGGTGATGATGCCGGCGTGAAGTAAAAAGGATCAAGGTTCTAAGTCATGTCAAAGGAATTTCGCATCGGTCACGGCTTTGACGTCCACCGTTTTCGCCGCGGCCGCAAGCTCATTCTAGGCGGAGTCGAAATTCCCCACAGCCAAGGTCTTGCCGGGCACTCGGACGCCGACGCGGTATTGCATGCGCTGATGAATGCGTTTCTCGGCGCAATGGCCGACGGCGATATCGGCACGCATTTTCCCGATAGCGATCCCCGCTACAAAAACATCGCAAGCGGCAAACTGTTGGCGGAGGTGCTCCGCATCATGCGCCGAATGCGGTTTAAGCTCGTCAATGCCGACGTGACCGTGGTTGCCGAGCGACCCAAACTTTCGCCGCACTACTCGCGGATCAGAAAAAGTGTTGCCAGTCTGTGTAACGTTGCCGAAAACAGGATAAGCGTCAAGGCAACGACTACGGAAAAGCTTGGTTGGACTGGCCAAGGCAAAGGGGTGGCCGTAACCGCCATGGTTTTGCTCAGCCGATAGACAGCATGCGACGGTGTATTGTTGACAAAGAAAAATTTCTATAATAATCAACAACTCTAATCTCAGGTGACATCTGATCCTGCCAATTTAGCGCCCGAAGCGCGTGAACAAGAGATCGAAAGGTTAGCTCAAGAGCTTGGTCGTCTGATTCAGGGGGCCGACCCTGAACGGCGCGACGATCTCAAAGAGCTGGCATTCGCGCTTATCCGCGAGGAGTTCATCCACAAGGGGGCCGATGAAGCAGGCACGGCGGGATCGGCTCCGGCGCCGTTCAATCCTCTGGGAACCGGCGTGCTGTTATTTGTTTTGGGTGCCGGGTTGTCATTTGTCTTTGGGCCGGTCGGGTTAGTGTTGATGCTCGGTGGGGTGATCTTTGTAGTTTGGGGCGCCCTCATCAGCTGGTTTAAAGGATAGACTCATTATGGCAGAGCAGGCGAAAGAGAAACGAGGAATTTGGTCGCGGCGAGACTTTTTTACGCGGCTCGGATGGGGCGGGGTCGGCATTTTCGGCGGTTTGACTCTTTTAGGTTTTATCCGCTCGGCCTTCCCGCGCGTGCTGTTCCAGCCGCCATCGACCTTTAAAGCTGGGTTTCCCTCCGATTATGCGGTCGGGGAGGTCAGTGAGAAGTACAAGCAGGATCAGCGCGTCTGGATCGTGCGCGAGGAAAGGGGCATTTACGCAATTTTCGCCAAATGCACCCATCTTGGATGTACCCCGCGCTGGCTCAACGCTGAAAATAAATTTAAGTGCCCCTGCCACGGTAGCGGCTTCTTCAAAACCGGCTTGAACTTCGAAGGGCCGGCGCCGCGGCCGCTCGACCGCTTCAAAGTGACGGTCGGTGACGATGGTCAGCTCGTCGTCGATAAGGGCAAAGTTTTCAAAATGGCTCCCGGCACGGAGCCCGATGAGCAGTATGCCGACAGTGTCATCAAGGTTTAACGGATAATCACATGAGCGTTTTAGATAAGATCAAAACCGATATCGTTGAGAGTCACGTTTGGAGATCGATTTTTCGCCACGGTTACGAAGACACGCCGCGTAACCGCGTAATGATGGTGACCGCGAACGTTTTTCTTCATCTCCATCCCGCCAAGGTGCGCCGCCATGCGGTCCGCATGCGTTTTACCTGGTGCATGGGCGGTCTCACGTTCCTGATGTTTCTGGTTACCGTGGTAACCGGTATTTACCTTATGTTTTACTACCGTCCGGTGGCCGAGTATGCCTACGCGGACATGAAGTATCTCGAATTCGATATGCCTTTCGGCATGCTGATGCGCAACATGCACCGCTGGTCGGCCCACGCGATGATCGTGTTCGTTTGGCTGCATATGTTTCGGGTCTTTCTCACCGGCTCGTACAAACCGCCGCGCGAGTTTAACTGGATTGTCGGTGTGCTCTTGCTGGTGCTGACGCTGCTGTTGAGTTTTACCGGCTATCTCCTGCCGTGGGATCAGCTGGCGATTTGGGCCGTTACCGTCGGTTCCAACATGGCGCGCGCCACGCCGCTGTTGGGCTACGAAGGTCCGTTCGCGGATTTCGTCGGCGCCAATCCGATCTACGACGCTCGCGCATTCTTGTTCGGCGGCGGCGAAATCGGCCCGCACACGCTGCTGCGCTTCTATATTTTGCACTGCATCTTTATCCCGCTCGTCGCCAGTATTCTAATGGCCGTGCATTTCTGGCGCATTCGCCGTGACGGCTTTTCCGGCCCCTCTTTATAGACAATTCAAATTCGAGGCACGCAAATGGCAGAGGCCGCTCGCGAAAAAAAACTTCCGGTTGATGACAAGGTTCATACTTGGCCGCACCTGGTGCGCATGGAGTTTCTGTGCGCGCTATTTGTCCTCGTCGGATTGACCTTATGGGCCCTGGTGGTCGACGCGCCGTTGGAAGAGGCGGCGAACCCGACGCGCACGCCCAATCCTTCGAAGGCGCCTTGGTATTTTCTTGGCTTGCAAGAGATGCTGGTTTACTTCGATCCTTGGCACGCTGGCGTTGTGCTGCCGAGTCTCATCATTGTCGGCCTGATGGTGATCCCGTTTATCGATATCAATCCAAAAGGAAACGGCTACTACTGTTTCAAGGACCGAAAATGGGAGATCCTCACTTTTGTTTTCGGATTCCACATCCTCTGGGTTAGTATGATCATCATCGGAACTTTCTTTCGCGGTCCCGGATGGAACCTATTCTGGCCGTGGCAGAAATGGGATCCGCATAAGGTCGTGGCGCTGACCAACGTCGATCTGCCTTATCTCGTCGGGTTTCGCAATTACTGGTGGTCGGCGGTGTTCAGTCTGGTGATGATCGGCGGTTATTTTGTCGCTGCCATATCAGGGTTTTACCTTTTCGTTCTAAAGATCAAAGGCAAAGAATTTCTCGAGCGCTGGGGCATGGTGCGTTTTTCAATCGTGGCGGCGCTCATTGCTTTGATGTTTTCGCTTCCCGCAAAAATGGCCCTGCGACT
>DASXSW010000611.1:0-6287 GCA_036505755.1 Binatia bacterium
AATGCGATTCTCGTTTTGCTCAAACGAATGGCGGAGATTTCCCGCCTGATCGGTTTGGCGACCCTGCTGATCGCGATTCCTTTACTCGTGATTGCCTGGATGCTCGCGTCGAATCTTTCGTCACTGCTCATTCTCAACGAACGGCGCACGCTCGGCCTCATGCGCCTACGCGGCGTGCCGGGGAAGCTGCTCGGTCAGAGCCTTCTTATTTCGATTGGTCTCGGCGGGCTAATCGGCGGCATCATCGGTCTTACGTTGGGGACACTCATTCCCCTCTACGTTTACGAAGGCGGCGTGCTGTCTTGGACAACGCTGGCGCGTGTCCAGGGGCCTTTTTTGATGCTGCTTTTCTTGATCGTTGGATTAGTCCTAGTCCTGCTGATTAGCCGCAAGCTGATTCGTTACGCGACGACAATTTCACCCCTTGAGGCGTCGCGCCGCGTGGCGGTATCCGAATCGGCTCAAGCACGGACGCGCTTTGGCGTGCTCGAATGGCTCGCGCTGGCGATCGGCGCCTATAAAATCGGCGCCTGGATCGTCGATTACCATTTATCTTCCTATTTAGTGGCCACTGAGGAAGATAGCGCGGCTTGGACTAACTTTGTTCAGGCGGCGATCGCGTTCGACCGCGCGCTGGATTTCGTTGTGCTGCCGTTGTTCGTCTATGGCCTGGTCGCGCTGCTGGTGACGCAGCGACGATTGGTAAGCGGGCTTCTGAGTTCCGTCACTTACTTCGTCGGCGGGAAATTGCGCATGTTGTCGATCAAGCATATGTCGCTCAAGCCGCACCGGATATCGAGCTTTCTTCTGATCGTCGGCCTGATGGCGAGCGTCAGCTTGTATCCGAGCATCGCGTCAAAATCTTTCGAAGACAGGGCGCTGCGCGGCGCCACGGTGCAAGTCGGCAGCGAACTGCACGTGTCGATTAGTCCCACCGATTTGGTGTCGGCGGAACAACTCGAGCAAGGACTCGGCGGCCAAGTTCAAGCCATCCGCGGCGAATTGAAGGAACGGTTAGCTAAGTTTCACAACTCGGCGGTCACTTCCACGGAATATATTTTTGAAGCCATCCTGCCCGGATTTTTCTTCCCGGGATATGGGCTCAGCGGCGTGCCGCTTTATCTGATCGACGATCCGCAGCGCTATTTGAAAAACGCCATCTTCGAGGAGAAACTCGGCGTCACCGGAAAATTCAGCGAAGTGATCGCCGAGCTCAAGGGCCAAACGATCGTGGCGTCGCCGCCGGTGGCGGCGTTTTGGAACTTGAGCGCCGGCGAGCCGGTCCTGTTGGGGGCCGACCTGAGCAAAAAGCCGGTTTTGGTTCCGGCCAGCGGGATCGTCGGCTTTCTTCCCGGCATGCCGCCGCGCAGCATTTCCGACCGCCAGAGCTATGTATCAGCGCGCATCGATTACCTCAACTATCTGTCGAGTACCGACGCCTATCTTTTGGGAACCATGGACAATCAGCGAATGGCAAATCTCAAGGTTCTGATTCCGCGCATCCTGCTGCTCGTCAGAGTAAAGCCCGAAGGCGATGCCGGCTCGATCGTCAAGTCATTATCGCAAGCGCTCAAAGCGCGCCCACTAGAGATGCGTGAGCTCAAGCGCGAGCTGAAAAAAGTCGGCGGCGATATGTTCATCTTCCTCGCGCTGGAGAACATGCGCATCTACCTCGTCGGTGGCGTGCTGCTGGCTTTGATCGCGATACTCGCCATCGCATTGACGAATTACCTGGAAGACCGCCGTACCCTCGGGCTCTTGCGCGTGCGCGGCGTATCGCCGGCGCAATTGTTCCGCTTCTTTGCATCCAGTCTGTTGGCCCCGGCGTTGCTCGGGCTGGTGGTCGGGTTGCTGGTCGCCGGTGCGGCCGGTTTCGGTTTGACAAACTTGATCTGGAGTCTGCGTGAATTGAAATCCGTGGTTCATCTTCTGCCGACGCATTTAGTCATTTCAGACTGGACGGTGTGGATCAGTCTCGGACTTCTTGTGGTGGTCGTCACCATCGCGCTGCTGTTTAGTCTATGGGTGTTCCGTCGCTCGGCGCGGACGAGCATGATGGAAGGTTAGGGATTGAGGATAGAGGATCGAGAATGGAGGATAGAGAATTTGAGTTACGCCATCCTCCATCTTCTATCCTCAATCCTCGAAGACGGTGGGGTTGTAACTTGATCAAGAGAGGGGCCAATGAGCGATAACGGCTTTTTCAAAAATCGCGGCGTGCCAGTCAAAGTCGCTAGGCTGACGAAGTCCTATGAGACTTCGGCCGAACAAGTGCGGGCGTTGAAGGGCGTCGATTGGGAAATCAATCCGGGAGAAGCTGTCGCGCTGATGGGGCCATCGGGGTGCGGTAAGACGACGCTGCTCAACATTCTCGGCGGGGTGGATCATGCAACGGGAGGCGATATCCTTGTCGGTGACCAGAAGCTCAGTTCTCTTTCCGAGCGCGACTTGGAAAAGTATCGGCTGCACAGAGTTGGTTTTGTCTTTCAGTTTTTCAATTTGATTCCGACGCTCACGGCGATGGAAAACCTCGAGCTTCCGATGCTTATCGCGGACATCAGCAATACTGAGCGAAAGCAGCGCATCGATGGATTGTTGCAAATGGTGGGGTTGGGTGACAAAGGGCACAAACGGCCGGAAGAGTTGAGCGGCGGCGAGCAGCAACGGGTCGCGGTGGCGTTATCGCTGGCCAACGATCCGTCGCTGATTCTAGCGGACGAACCGACCGGAAATCTGGACACCGGAAACACGGAAACGATCACGTCGCTTTTTCTCTCACTGGCGGAGAAGTACGGCAAAACCGTGATCATGGCGAGCCATGATCCCAAGGCGGTCGAACACTTCAAAAAAGTCTACAATATGCGCGATGGAAAGTTCGTGTGACGCGCCATCACGCTCCGCAGCAGATGGTTCGATGCCCAACACGAAGTTTGTTTTCTCCGAGACCGTGATGAGGTTTCCGAGCTGAGTTGTTTGCTCAGTCACGGTGCGAGGTCTTGTCACTCTGAAACTGTGTGAAAATTCTATTGGAGCCCTTCGACGCGCTCAGGGCGAACGGCTAGGTGCTCAATTTCAAATGAAGCCATTCCGTTCGTGGTGAGCCCTGTCGAACCATGAACGAAGTTTTCACGCAGTCTGAACGCTCACAATGACACCGAGCCATCAAGAGCGCTATTCGTGACTTCAAATTTCAATGCCTCTCGTGGTAAGTCTCGCTAAGTCAGGAGGGGTTTCAATGGAATATACGCGATGGGTGCATAAATGCTGTCTAGAGAGAATAGTCAGTCTATCGTTCTTGGTTGCACCATTACTGCTCGCCTTTCTCTTCGCACCGGCGACCGCTGATTCGCCCAGCGATCCTAAGCGGGCGGCTTTTGAAGTGATCGATCGCAACGCCGAGCAGATCGCGACGGTCGGTGATGTGCTCTATTACTTCGGCGAGCCGGGTATGCAGGAGTACGAGAGCTCGAAATATTTGAAGGAGACGCTGGAGCGGATCGGCTTCAAAGTCGAAGTCGGCGGCGCTGGATTACCGACGAATGTTTGGGCGACGTGGGGTTCGGGAAAACCCGTGATCGCCATTGCCACCGAGATGGATTCACTTCCCGAAGGCTCACAAACTCCGGGAAGCATCCCGCGCAAGCCGCTTGTCGAAGGCGCGCCAGGTCATATGGAAGGGCATAACGTGATGGCCGCGGTGGCAGTGGGGACTGCGCACGCGGTCAAGAAAGCGATGGAGCAATTCAAAATTCCCGGAACGATCGTGGTTTCGATCGGTCCCGCCGAAGAACAATTGATGAGCCGGCCGTATTTGGTCCGCGACGGATATTTCAAGGACGTTGACGCGGCGATCATCACTCATATCGGGGATAGTTTGGGGACAAGTTACGGCTTGCTCAACTATGCGTTGATCGGCGCAAAGTTCAACTTCAAAGGCAGGACCGCGCATGGCGGGGTGAATCCCTGGGATGGCAAGGACGCTGTCGATGCGGTCGTGTTGATGGACATCGGGTTCGACAAACTGCGCGAGCATCTGCGGCCGACCTATCGTGGCCATCGCACGATTACCAATGGCGGTGTTCAGCCCAACATTATTCCGGACACGGGTCAGATCTGGTGGTTTATCCGCGATGCAACTGGACCGTGGGCGAAGGAGAATTTCGATAAGCTGGTCAATATCGGGAAGGGCGCTGCGCTAATGACTGGCACGACGATGGAGATGGAACCCTATGGCGCGGCCTGGCCTTCGCTTGGCAACAAGGCGATTGCTGAAGCGATCCAGAAAAACGCTGATATGGTGGGCATGCCGAAATGGACCGACGGCGAAATCAAGTTCGCTAAAGAATTGCAAAAATCTTTGGAGCGAAAGGAAGAAGGATTGCCGACTAAAGTGTTGCCGCTGCAAGCGGGACGGCAAAACTCATCCTCCAACGATATCGGCGATGTCACTTGGGTCGTGCCGACCGGATCGGTTCGTTTCCCTTCCGCGGTGCCAGGAGTTCAGGCGCATCACTGGACGGCAGGCATCACGCCGACAATGTCAATTGCCCATAAAGGTGCGGTCGTCGGGGCAAAGGTCATCGCCGCCTCTGTTCTTGATCTGCTGACATCGCCTGAGCTTCGCGCCGCCGCGAAGAAACAGTTTGAAGAAGACACAAAGGAAACGAAATATTTTTCGTTACTGCCTCCGGGCGCCAAGCCGCCCCTCGATTTGAACAAGGAAATGATGGATAAATATCGCCCGGCGATGCAGAAGTTTTATTTGAACAAGAAGGCGGAGTTTAAGTAGGCGCGGTTCAACACCGGCCTGTCGCTAATAGGACATTTGCAACAGGAGCTTGTATCAAGGCGAATTGACGCTGTAGCCAGGAGGTTTCCGATGCGGAAGAGTCTTTTGGCGCTGCTCGCGATTGTCGTTCTCGAAACTTCAGCCTTCGCGGTTGAGAAGATCCGCATCGGATTCCCGGACCTCGCTGCGCCTTTCGTTCCGCTTGCCATCGGCGACAAGCGTGGCTTTTTCCAAGAAGAAGGACTTCAAGGAGAGTTCATCAGGATTAATCCTGCGATAGCATTGCAGGCCTTGGTTAGCGGCGAGATCGATTACTATACCGTGCTCGGCCCTGCAGTGGCTGCCGTGATCCGCGGAGTTCCCGTCAAGCTCGTTGCCGCTTACGTGCCAATTTCCCCCACGGCGCTCATCGCCCGGCCAGAAGTAAAGTCCGTCCCCGAATTGAGGGGTAAAACGATTGGTATCAATGCCTACGGCGGTGCTCTCGAAGGCATGGGGAGATTGATACTGAGGCATTTCGGTATCGACCCCGACAAGGAGGTCAAATTTCTTGCAACCGGGCCGCTCGATTCGCGCTTTAGCGCGATGAAGCAAGGATTGACTCATGCGACATTGGGTTCGCCGCCGATCGATTTTCTCGGCAAGAAGTTAGGATTTATCGTTCTTGCGCGAGCGCATGAGCTGTTTAGTTTTCCCGTTAGCGGACTGGTCGCCAGCGTGAATAAGATTAAAGAAAGGCCGGATGAGGTCAAGCGTACGATTAAAGCTGGTATCAAGGCCAACCGCTATATTCGTCAGAATCGCGACAGCACACTGCCGGTCATGGCGGAATGGCTGAAGATCGACAAGGAGATGGCGTCGGCGACGTACGATTCTTCCGTGAGAACTTTTAGTGAAGATCTCAATCTTCCCGATAGCGGGCTGCGGCTTCTGATCGACGAGGCGAAGAGGGTGGCCAAGGTGACCCGAGAAGTTTATTTAAGCGAAGTAGCGGATTTGTCGATTCTGAAAGAGGCGCAGCGGGAGTTGGGGATGAAGTGATATAGATTATTGCAATTCATTCCAGGCTCAAAGCCTGAATTCAAAACGGCAGGGTTTTGCCCGCGGTGGAGAACGGAGGTTTGCTATGAGAAAGGGTTTCGTAACTTTGCTCATTGTTTTTGTTCTTCGCCCCTCGGTCCAAGCGACCGACAAGATCAGGATTGGCGTTCCGGAACTCAACGCCCAATTTCTTCCCCTCGCTTTAGCAGAGAAGCGAGGCTACTTTAAAGAGGATGGTCTTCAAGGTGAGATCATTCGCATAAATCCCACCGTTGCACTCGCCGCATTAGTTAGCGGAGAGCTTGATTATTGGACTGTGATTGGGAACTCGGTCGGCGCAATAATCCAGGGAGCGCCGCTTAGGGTCCTAGCCTGTTACGTGCCGGGCTCCCCGAGCGCACTGATCGTACGCCCTGAGTTTAAATCCGTTCAGGAGCTTAAGGGGAAAGCAATTGGA
>DASXSW010000612.1:0-6729 GCA_036505755.1 Binatia bacterium
ATTCTGCTTCATCCCGCCGCGCGGGTGTTCGAACTGCAACATAGCCATCCATGGCTGGTCGGCAGCGAGCGTTATCAAGGCTATCAACATTTTCCAACGGCGCTCGGCTTTCCATTGACGTATATGGTCAGCGCCGCCCGCTTGATCTTTGGCGGCGTGCTCGATCGCTTTCCGACGCTGAAGTTCGGCTTCTTCGAAGGCGGCATCGGCTGGGTGCCGTGGCTGATGCACACGCTCGACGCACACATGCCGAACGACGAGAGGGTGTCTGTTTCGGTTCAACAATTCTTCGAAGGCAAGAAACGCATAAAAAAACTGCCGAGCCAGTATTTCGATCAGTTTTATATTGCTTGCGTCTCCTGGGAATCTTACTTGCCCGATACTATCAACGGCTGGCCCAATCACAACATCATCATCGGTAGCGACTTCGATCACGGCGACGCCGTCGCCACCTGGCCGAGAACCGTCGACGTAATCAAGCAGATGAAGAATCTGTCGGAAGTAGATAAAGAAAAAGTTCTCGGCGGCAATGCGATGAGAATGTTTGGGTTGAATGGGAACGGTGGGTTGTGATGAACAGTCCGGTACACAAAAACCTATCTCTAAGGTTCGGTCTGAATTTCCACAGAGCTTACGAATTGCTTGGACGCTCGCTAGGCTCAGCTCAATCGAAGCGCTTGGCCCGCAAGGGAAATGCCGGTGATGCTGGAGGTCTTGGAGTTCCTCGCAACCTTCTGTAGCGCTACCTTTACCGGCGCGGCGCTGTACATCAATCTCGTGGAGCATCCTGCACGCATGGGCCTCGACACGAGAGCCGCTTTCGCCCAGTGGGCTCCGAGCTACAAGCGCGCCACGTTAATGCAAGCTCCCCTAGCGGTGATTGGCTTTATCGCTAGCGTGTCCGTGTGGCTGCTCGGCACGAGTATCACTTGGCTGATCGCGGCTGTTCTCATCGGGGCAGTCGTCCCGTTCACATTCATCGGCATCATGCCGACTAATCACAAGCTCTTGGCACCGGGCCGCGATATTGGTTCAGTCGAAACGCTCGCCCTACTCAAGAAGTGGGGTCGACTCCATACAGTGCGCAGCGTCTTGGGTCTCTGCGCCACGCTGCTCATGCTATGGCAGCTGGTTAGTGTGTAATCAGTGCAGTCGCTATGCAACAACCATCAACGCAGTTCATGCAACCAACTCTCCTTGATCGAATCATTAACCGCGCATTTGGCTTCATGGTTAAGCTTGGTTTGGGGCTGTCGCATAACTATCTATTGGAGGTTCGCGGCCGGAAGAGTGGAAGCATCTACTCGACGCCTGTGAATGTGCTCGAATACCAGGAAAAGAAGTATCTTGTGGCTCCGCGTGGAGATACGCAGTGGGTGAGAAACGTAGTCGTGAGCCTAAAGGCGACTCTGGTGAAGGGGGCCAAGCGAGAAAACGTCCGTTTGCGTCCGATAGCCGACGAGGCCAAGGCGGAAATTTTGAAAGCCTATCTCGATCGATACAAGCTCACAGTTCAGCGATATTTCCCGATCCCCGCGGGTTCCCCTTTGAAAGAGTTTGAACCTCTGGTTGGGCGATACCCGGTGTTTGAGATTACGCCAGACACATAGGTATAGGCGATGGCGCAGCGGGACCCCATTGAATATATTTAGGAGACCCTCGAATTATTGGTAGTGGTTCATTTTTCAATCCACCGATGACTCTTAAAATCGAGAAAGATTCCTCCCTTTGGCTCGGAATGACAACTACATAAGCCATGTGTCATCTCGAACCTAGTGAGAGATCTTTCCCAAACTGAACCAATACCGAATTATTAAAACCCGCGCCTCAAGCCATACTTTCATTTTAGACGCTCGCGCGTTCTAGTTTATCTCTACTGCGGAGCATGCCATACTCGATGGGATTTATGATTGAAATGGAGAGCGTGTAGTGGCACCGCACATCTTGCGCATCGACTGTCCCGATGAGCCTGGCTTAGTTCACAAGATCACGGGCGTGCTCTATAACGCCGGCTATAATATCTTAAGCAACCAAGAGTTTGTCGATTTAGAAGCGAAGCATTTTTTCATGCGCACGGCGTTTGAGGGGCCGACGGCGCCCGACCGGGTAGTTTCGTATCTCGAACAAATTCTGCCGCAGGCTGCCGTCGTGAAATTGACCGCCGCGGAGCAGCAGCCGATCGTGATCATGGCGACGACTGAAGCGCACTGTCTTGGCGATCTTTTGATCCGACATTACTCCGGCGAGTTGCCGGCGCAGATTCGCGCGGTGATCAGCAATCACGAAAAACTTAAAGCTTTAGTTGAGCAGTTTGGGATCCCGTTTCACTATGTCAGTCATCAGAACCTCGAGCGGACAGTACATGAGGATTTGGTCGCCAACCTTCTCGCCGATTACACTCCCGAATACATCGTGCTTGCGAAATACATGCGTATTCTGTCGCCTAAATTCGTAGCACGGTATCCTAACCGTATGATCAACATCCATCACTCATTCTTACCGGCTTTCATCGGCGCCAAGCCGTATCACCAGGCTTACGAGCGGGGCGTCAAAATTATCGGCGCGACCGCGCATATCGTTACTGACGATCTCGATACCGGGCCGATCATCGCGCAGAACGTGATTCCGGTGAACCATACGTATACCGCTGCGGCCATGGTGCAGGCGGGCCGGGACGTGGAGAAGATCGTGCTCGCGAGAGCAGTTAAATTGGCACTCGAAGAGCGAGTATTTCTCCACGGGAATCGAACGATTATTTTCGAGTAGTCCCGCGACAGGTTGGCTCATTCACCGGATTCAGCGCCGTTGGCAACCACATTGAATTGACAACTTACAGTACATCCGATAAATCTTTTTGCATAAAATTTTTCATAACATTGCTAGGAGGCCTACATGGCTAAGGATCTCAGGAGCTTTATTGCAGAGTGCGAACGCCAATTGCCTGGCGAAGTCATTCACATTAGCAAAGAAGTTAATCCGGCAAACTACGACGTAACCGCGATCATTAAACATCTCGGCGCGCAGAAAAAGTTTCCCATCATCATTTTCGACAATCCCTTGAACCTGAACGGCAAGGTGGGCCCGATGAAGTTGACGATGAATTGCGAGATTTCCCAGGGCAAAACCCAGATCGCTCTTGGTTTACCCCGACATGCGAGTCGACCCGAGATGGCAGAGCGATGTTTGGAGATGGAAGAGCACCGTGTGCCTCCGACAATCGTCGGCAAGAAGGACGCTCCGGTGAAGGAAAACGTCATGGTGGGGAAGGACGTGGACCTTTACCAGATTCCCATCATGCGCCACCACGAAATGGATGGCGGGCCATACATCGTTTTGTCGACGGTGACGAAAGACAAAAAGTCAGGTATCTACAATTGCTCGTACCACCGCATGGAGGTAAAGTCGAAAAATACTACCGCGCTCTATGCCTCGCCGCGTCATTTATGGAAGATCTACCGCGACTATGAAACACGCAACGAAGAAATGCCGGTCGCTACAGTGCTCGGCCATCATCCGGCCTATCACATGGGCGCCTGCTACAGCGGCCCGTTCGAAGTGAGCGAGTACGATGTGATCGGCGGATATCTCGGCGAACCGCTCCGCTTGGTTCCGTCGGAATCGTTTGGCGACGATCTGCTGATCCCCGCCGATGCGGAAATCGTCATCGAAGGTGTGCTGATCCCGAACAAGCGCGTCGTTGAAGGGCCGTTCGGCGAAGCGCCGGGTTATCTAGGCCCGCAGCGATACACGACTTGCGCCGAATACCAAATTCGCGCGATCAATTATCGCAACGGCGCCATGTATCAATCGGTAATCACACCCGAAGGTGACAAGCCGTGGATGGATCTGCCGCGCGAAGGCGCCTATCTCCGCCGCTGCCGAGAAGCGGTTCCTAGCGTAACCGCGGTGTGTAAACAAGGCCGCCATGCGCATTACAACGTCTTCATCTCGATGAAAAAGATGTCCGAAGGCGATCCGGGCCGCGCCGCCGCGGCGGCATTGACTTTCGACCATACCAAGAACGTCTTCGTGTTCGACGACGACATCGATGTCTTCAACCCGACCGATATTCTTTGGGCGTTTGCGACGCGCGTGCAGCCGCACCAGCAAGTGTCGATCCTGCAGCCGCTTTTCCGCGGCAACTTTTTGGATCCGTCGCTGGTCGACGAGATCAAAACATCCGGCATGATCGTCGACGCCACGAAACCGTTGGATCGGCCATTCTCGCCGGTGTCCAAGTGCCCGGACGAAGCAATGGCGCGGATCAAATTGGAAGATTACGTGCCGGGAGAAGTGTTACAGCATATTCCGATGGACCGAACGACCTATTGGGCGTGAGCGGTTGCGGAACCAGTCAAACTAAAGAAGTGAGGAGAAACCATGGGTCAGGCAGTCGAAGTGACATGTCCAACTTGTAAGAAAATCTTTGTCGTCAATCCCCACATGCTCGGGTCGGGGATGAATTTTCATTGCCCCTACTGCGATCTCTATTTTCCGGAAAAAGACAGCCCGAAAATCCGCAAATAAGGTTTAGTCATTGGCCACGGTGATTAACTCATCGTGGTCTGTTATTCTCTGCTCCTACGTCATGAAAACCAAGCGAGCTTATACGGTCGCGGGCACCGATGCGCATCGCGTCGACGGAGTCGAAAAAGTCACTGGGAAGGCAATTTATACCAGTGACATTCAGCTTCCCGGGATGGCCCATGCCAAAATTTTGCGCAGCCCCATCGCCCATGCCATGCTCACCAAGGTCGACGCCTCGAAAGCCAGGGAAATACCAGGAGTTATTACGACGCTGACGCGGGACGATATTAAAAATTTCAACTACAAGTACGGAGCGACTTATAAGGATCAGTCGATTGTCGCTGTCGACAAAGTGCGTTACGTCGGCGATCCGGTGGCCGCGGTGTTGGCCGATGACCCTGCAACGGCGGAGGCGGCGCTGGAATTAATCGATGTTGAATACGAAGAGTTGCCGAAGGTGACGAACATTGAAGAGGCCACCGCGTCGGGAGCGATCCAAGTCCACGAAGGCGGTGTCGCCCGTGCCGAGATGCGTGGCTCGACCTACGGCGCACCGGAGAGATTCAGCGGCACGAATATCTGTTACTACCTGACTTTCGGCCGTGACGACGTCGACAAAGGTTTTACGAAAGCTGATCGGATTTTCGAGGACACTTTTCGTTTCCAAAAGGTGCAGCATTACTCTTTAGAAGCACACAACAACGTCGCCTACTACGACGGAGAGAAGCTGACAGTCTGGGCTTCCTGCCAAGATCCTTTTACCTTGCGCGATCATCTGTCCGGTATTTTTCGCTTGCCTCTTAGCCGTGTGCGCGTGATTGTGCCCTATGTCGGCGGCGGTTACGGCGGCAAACTTTACGTCAAAGCGGAACCGATTTCAGCGGCGCTATCTTGGCTGACACGACGGCCTGTGAAGCTGCAGTTATCGGTCAACGAAAGCTTCAAGACCATTACTCGGCATCCGGCTCGTGTAACGGTCAAGACAGGCGTCAGCAAAGATGGAAAGTTGGTTGCGCGCGATTGCCAGGTTTACATGGATACCGGCGCATACGCCGACGCTGGACCCCGTGTGACGCAAAAGGCCGGATATCGCGCCTTGGGTCCATATAGGATTCCGCACGCGAAAGTTGAGGCGTACGGCGTCTACACGAACACCGTGCCCGCCGGCGCGTTCCGCGGCTTCGGCGCGCTGCAAGTGACCTGGGCCTACGAATCGCAAATGGACATGATCGCCGAGCGCCTTGGTATCGATCCGTTGGAATTTCGCCTAAAAAATTTACTTAAAAAGGGCGATCTTTACACGGTGGGAGATACGCCGGTGGATTGCGACCTTAAAGAAGGCCTGTTGAAAGTCGCCGACTCGATCAAATGGAGAGAAAAGAGCAAGAAACCCAATCGCGCCAAGGGTATCAGTTGTTGCATCAAAGACGCCGGCGGCACTTACAAAGTTGCGGGCGCGACAGTCAAAATGTCTTCCGATGGGAGCGTGATGCTCCTGACCGGAACCGTCGAAGTTGGACAGGGACCGCGTACAGCGCTGAGCCAAGTCGTGGCCGAAGAACTGGCGCTACCGGTGGAGCAAATCACCGTCGCCCAGCTCGATACCGACGCGACACCCTATGACATTTCGACAAGTGCCAGCAGCTCGATGGTGGTTATGGGCACTGCGGTTCAGCGCGCCGCGCAGGACGTCAAAAAGCAGCTGCTCCAATGTGCGGCAAAAGTACTCAAGCAAGATGTCGATTCGTTGATTCTGAGCCAGGGCCAGGTCGTTACGAAAAAAGAGCAGGCGATTTCTTACAGTAAAGTCATTGTCGATTTCTTCGGCAGCAAGGCGGGAGAACTTATCGGGAAAGGACTTTACAAAGACAAGCGAAATCCCAAAGCCGTCCTGGGTTCGACCACGACGTTTTGGGAAGTCGGTTGGGGCGGCGTTGAAGTTGAAGTTGATCCGGACACTGGAGTTGTTCACTTACTCAAATACGTATCCGCCTGCGACGCGGGAAAAGCGATCAACCCCGATCAATGCATCGGCCAGGACGAGGGTGCCGTAATGTTCGGAATCGGCCATACGTTCATGGAAGAGATGGTCTACGAGGATGGGCAATTGCTGAATGGCAATCTCGTCGACTATCGGGTGCCGACGTTTCAGGATCTACCGGACCAGCTCGATACCATTCTCATCGAGAACGGCAACGGGCC
>DASXSW010000613.1:0-5530 GCA_036505755.1 Binatia bacterium
TCGGCCATTGAAGCGCGCGCGCGAGTATATTGGGATCGTCCGCAAAGTCGCCGCCGGCGAGCGCGTCGAGTACGACGGCGAGATTTATCAAACCGGCAAGCGTTTTCAGCTCTCTTGGAAACCGAGCCATCCAAACCTGCCGGTTTATCTCGCCGGCTTGGGGCCGCAGATGACGAAACTCGTCGGCAAGATTTCCGATGGGGTGTTCATCAATATGGCGACGCCTGCAAAAGTAAAGGAGATCGCCGCGCGGGTGCGTGAGGGTGCGATCGAGGCGGGTCGCGATCCCGGCAAGATCGAGATCATCGCCAAGTCGCGCGTATCTTTGAACCCTGACAAAAATCTTGCCCGTGCCAAGCTCCGTCAAGTGCTGACCTTCTACAATATCGCCGATCATTATAGTGACATGCTGCGCGGCATGGGCTTCGAGCAAGAAGTGAATGCCATCCACGAAGCGTTTCAAAAGGGGGGTTTCAAAGCGGCGATGGGCGCGCTTACCGACGAATACATGGACAAACTGCCGGTCGTGCCCGCGAGTGATATTCGAGAGATCAAAGAAAAAATGACAGCGTTCGAAGAAGCGGGCGTCACCCGGATGGTTATTCCCTATGTCCCAGTAACCGAGCCGGTTGTGGAAGACGCCCGTCGCTTTCTGGAAGCGTGGGGAAATAGTTAGGCGTGAGTCGTGAGGCGAAAAGCGAGAAAAAGAAATTTGACAGACTCATAACTTGAAATCGATCGAAGGGAGATTGCGAGATGTGTGATTTTGCTGCTGACGCCAAGGCCGCGGAGGAATTGATGGTCGGGCGAACCTTGAGCGTGGCGCGAGTACGCGAGCTCAACGCCAAGGATTACTTTTATCAGATGCTGAAGGACAACCCGGAGATGCTTAAGATCTATCCGGGAATCGAGAGCGAGCTGCTCAAAGGAGCAATCGATTGTCATATCCACGCCTATCCAGATTTTGTGCACCGGTCGCAGGATATGATTCAGATCGCCATCGAGGCGTCCAAATGTGGCATGCGGGCGATTGCGTTCAAAGACCATTGGAACCTGAGCGCGACCTCGGCGTACCTCACGCAACGCCATATCGACGACATGATTGCGAGAGGCGAGCTGACCAACCGCGTCGAAGTCTATGGCGGCGCCGGCACCTGTCTCGGCATGAGACCGGAGTATATCCGTGTGGGGCTTCAGTACCCCAACTTCAAGATGATTTGGTTCCCGACGTTTACTTCTTACGGATTCTGGCGCGGCGCGGGTCATCCGGAGCATGAAGGCGTGCGCCTTTGCGGCGAGGACGCGAAGGTACTGCCGGAAGTGAAAGCGATCATGGAAATGGCGGCGGAGAAGAAGGTCGGTATCGGCTTCGGCCACACGGATTTTCAGGAGTTATTGCCTTTGGCAAGACTCGCCAAAGAAATCGGCGTCCGCGCGACGCTGGATCATCCGCTCTTGGAGTTAAACAAGCTCTTACTCGACGAGATGAAACAGCTGCGGGATCTCGGCGTTTACGTGGGCACTTATTGCCAACCGATGATTCCGAGCTTGTATCAGCCGGTTGCCGATCCGATGGAAACCATTCGCACGATCAAAGAAATCGGGCCGGACCGCTGCATCATCGGCAGCGACTTCGGCCAAGTGCTGCACATGGACGCCGTCGACGGCATGCGCGTTTTCATCCGCGCGCTGTTGGGATTCGGCATCAAGCCGGAAGAAGTTAAGCAGATGTTACAGGATAATCCGGCGAAGCTGATGTGGTTGGAAGAGAAGTAGGCGAGAAGCGAACAAGCAAGATCAGAGATTAACCACGAAGAGTGCAAACACGCAGAAGGGACGGCAGTCCCTTGGTCTTTCATTCAGCCCGGATTCCGCAGTTCCCGCCGACGCGATCGGCGAGGAGCAAACCTTCCGTAGCGAAGTCAATGGGTCTCTGCCTCTGAGCGGACATCGATCATCGGTGGTTCGAGATGAAATCTAAGACTTACAATGGTGAAGTGCGAAGTAGCGAAAAGGACTTTGAAACTTTACAATTGGGTGCCTTCGCTACTCCAGGTTTGCTCCTCGCTCAAGGGCCCGTAGGTTTAACCGCGGAATCCCGGTTCAGCCAACCGGAGTAATCAGCACCGCTGCGCTCAACTACCTATGATTCTAAGGGGTTAAAAACGCCAAGCGGCGGCAGGCGATATCAAGAATGGCGCCTCATGTCGCTCATCCCTGTCGCCTTGGTCCTTCGGTTTGTGATGTGTTTCTCTCGGGTTCAACCTCAGGCTGACGAGTCGACGTTCACCACCGCAAGCCGCCAGTGGCAACGCCTCCGAGCTATCTTCTAGTTCGGAAAAACGGGCGTACGCGGTCGGACGACAGAAGGATTTATAGAGCTCCGGTGACCGGGTCGTCATCGCTTGATAGCCGGTTTTCACGTTGTGAATATAAGGACGGCGCCAGCCACGGTGCTGACAGGGAGATCCGACTGGCTCGATCTCCATTCCCAAGCGCCGCAATATTCTCGCTAATGGATCGCTTATCAGGAAAAAACAATGAACTATTCCGTGCTTGAGACAGTACTGACGGGCTGCGCGAATTAATCCTAAGGCGAGCCATGAGGTCTGCAAGGCATCCCTATTATGATGGCATGAACGCGCTGGAGCCGGTATGTAACTTTTGGTAGCGTTTGGGTAAAAATTTTCTCGCGGAGCCGTCGGGAGCACGGTGCATAAACGAGAAGCTTCCGCCACCCTTTTCTGATTGACGCCGGAAAAATTTTCCGCGTCGACCGAAGATAATCTACTGACTGGAAGGTTTTGCATCGGCGCAACGATCAAACGCATCGCCCCTAACCACTCCCCGGTTACACGGGACCTAACGATGAAATGCGCCGATGCGTCATCGTATTCATCTTGTTCCAGAGAATTAGGATAATGAGACGGGTCTTCAAATTTTTCTCGCAGGCAATAGACTCGATATCGCAGGTTATAATGGATGCTTTTCCCTGCATCAGTGTCGGCTAAATAGAAGTCATATTCCTGCTCAAGCATGTACGCGGTCCTCGCCTTTCAAGGAGTTGTGAACCCCATGGTTGGATAATGCGGCGAAAGTTTTCCACTCTGAAGAGTATAATTTCTTGGCGGATGAACGTTTCGACGACAGCCAGAAAAAAAATTTCTGAAGCTCTGGCACTGGTGATTGATGCAGCGAATGAAGCGAGATTTGTGCCAAACATTTATTTACGTCACCAGGGCCGCTCAGAAACGCATGCGCGCCGGGTGCGTTCGCACATACCCAGCAATGCGCTAGCATGCATTTGATGCGACATGCTGCTCGGCGAACACGATCGGCACAGCCAATTGTTGACGAGAATCTCAAATGCCGAACCTTAAGGAGTCAATTGGACTGAGAGCACACCGCAGCCGGGAGTTCGCTAAATCACCTGTCAAAATACTTCAGCCAAGAACTAAGATCGGCAGGGTCGGAGTATCTGTTCAGCCACACGTCCATGACCTAAGGCAGCACTAACACATGTGAAAGCTGCCCGGCAAGTTTTTTTTGGTTAAAAAGCTATTACGATGCCGACATTGACGACGCGAACCAGCATCGCGCCACATATTCACTTTTTGGGACCCCACTTTTATTTATGAAATGGTTCGGCTTGCCGCGTAATTAAACGCAATGCGCGGGCGCCATGACTGGTCGACCGGAGACCGGACGCTCTAACAATGCCTTGGATATTGATGCGTTCTCTTTCTTGCATGCGGAAATTAAGTTAACCTGCGCCACTCTGCGGACGCAATCTGAATTATACGTCAATGGATCGTAAGTGGTGGCTCGTCATTGCCGGTTGTATTACCCACGCGGTGAATACCGCATTCAGCTACTTCGGAATGAGCGCGTTTTTTCCGTCATTTGAGCGAGAGTTTGGCTGGAGCCGCACAGGGATCTCGGGAGCGTTTTTGCTGGCGCGAATTGAGTCCGGGCTTTTAGGTCCGGTCGAAGGCTACCTGACCGACCGGGTCGGCGCCCATCGGATGCTTTTTATCGGTCTTGTTATTTGCACGTTGGGATTTTTGGTCCTTAGCGGCGTTGATTCCTTGCCCATGCTTTGGGCAACAAGTCGGTGCTCGATGAAATGAAACAGCTGGGCGATCTGGGAGTTTACGTCGGCACCTACTGCCAGCCGATGATTCCGAGCTTGTATCAGCCCGGTCACCGACCCAATGGAAACGATTCGCACTATCAAGGAAATCGGTCCGGACCGCTGCATCATCGGCAACGACTTCGGCCAGGTGCTGATGGACGCCATCGACGGGATGCGCGTTTTTATCCGGGCGCTGTTGGGGTTCGGCATAAAGCCGGACGAAGTCAAGGTCATGTTTGCAGGACAACCCGGCGAAATTAATGTGGTTGGGTTAGAAGAAGGTAATAGACATTAGGCAGCAGGCATTAGTTGGGTCGCAGCGCTTAATGCCAGAGCTGCTTCGTTGCCAGGAGAGCGCCTTCGGCCATCGCTTGGAACTTTGCCCACACGACCTTTGGGTGGACTTCGGGGTTGTAAGTCGCCTGAGACGAAAAGCCGCAATCGCTTCCGGCGATCACGTTTTCCCGGCCGACAAGTTTGGCGTAACGCGTGATGCGCTCAGCGATCAGCTCGGGGTGCTCGACGATGTTGCTCGCGTGGGTGATCACGCCAGGGATGAGCACTTTGCCTTCTGGTAGCTTCAAGCTTTCCCAAACGTGATATTCGTGCTCGTGCCGCGCGTTGGCGGCCTCGAACGCGTAGGCGCCGGCGTTCACTTTCAAAACGAGGTCCACGATGTCTTTCAGCGGTGCGTCGTGCACACGCGGACCTTCGTTGATGCCGTAGCAAGTGTGGAAGCGGATCTTTTCCGCCGGGATGCCGTGAAGGGCGTGATTGAGCGCGTCGATAGATCGTTCAGCAATCTTGCGTCGCTCGGCGAAACTTAAGGACGGATCTTGGCTATGAACTTCCGTCAACCATGGATCGTCGATCTGAAGAATAAATCCCGCATCGACGATCGCTTGGTATTCTTCCCGTAATGCTTCGCCGACTGCTCCCAAAAACTCTTCGTCACTGCGATAGAACTCGTTCGTTCCGACTCCGCTTGGCGCTACGGCGGGCATGAAGGCTTCCTCGGCTTTTAAACCGCCGAGCGCCGCTTTGAGATTCTCAATATCTTTCCGGATCGCTTCTTGCCCGCGATAGCTCACCGGTCCCGTGCATACCATCGGCGTGCGCGGCGCAATGCTGGCCCCCATCATGCGCCGGCTGAAATAATTTTCGTAGTACTCCGGGAAAGCAGCCACTTCAGCGGCCCACTGCTTCCAACCACCAGCTTGCGGCGCTTTCGCTTCGAAGCCGGCAAGCCGTTCGCGCACGTATGCAAAGAACCCAGGCTTCCCTTGCTCGCCGTCAGTGACAACGTCGATGCCGTTCTCGACCTGCTTGCGGACAATCTCTGCCACCGCGCTTTGAACCCGTGAAGCGTACGCGTTTTGGTCATACGGCGCGCCG
>DASXSW010000614.1:0-12124 GCA_036505755.1 Binatia bacterium
GGAAGGTTTACGGATGTTCATCGCGACCTTGCTGAACCACGGTATGGCGCCGGAAGACGTGGACTACATGGCCCGCCGCAACCCGAGGCAGTTGGCCGCCCTGTAGTGAAGCACAGGCGCAAAGCAGTTTAGCAAACGAAAAAGGTCAGTCGGCAATTCTAGACAGGAGGTATTTCATGGCACAGCGAGTTTGGGATCCATATTTGACCGAACGGGACCGGGCGCATTTGGCGATCCGGCCGCCGCGCCGGCGCGGTTTCGGCGAGAAGCCGGCTTTGCTCCTCATCGATCTCTATCGTTGGGTCTTCGGAGAGAAACCGGAACCGATTCTGGAAGCGATGAAAAAATGGCCGAGTAGCTGTGGGCTGGAAGCGTGGGACGCTGTCCCGCAAATTCAAAAACTTTTAGCCAAGGCGCGCGAGGTGGGCATTCCGATCGTCCACTCGACGGGGCTTGACGGCGCTGGAGTTGCGTCCCGCTCGCCCAAGCGCGAGTCGGACCTTCAGGCCAATCGAGACCCGGAGGCACAAGACCGGCTCAGACGCCGATATGATATAATTGATGAGGTAGCGCCGCTGCCAGGCGAGACGGTTCTACGCAAAGCTTCCCCCAGCGTTTTCTGGGGAACCCCGCTGATCGGACATCTCAACGCTCTCCATATCGACACGATCATCACTTGCGGCGAAAGCACGAGCGGCTGCGTGCGCGCGAGCGTTGTCGATGGAAGCACTTATCGTTTCCGGATGGTCCTCGCGGAGGAATGCGTATTTGATCGTCACCAGGCAACCCACGCTATGAACCTGTTCGATATGAATCAAAAGTATGCCGACGTCCTGGCGCTGCAGGAAGTGCTGGACTATCTGGACCTTTGGCGCAGCCGGCAGCGCAGCGGTCAAATCAAAGCGGGAAGCGAGGCGCCTTCAAGCAAGGTGGCAGCGGCTGGGATTGCCTAACGGTGGTCACGCGTTTCGAGATTCCCTAAGCTCGAAGTTCTACGTTTTTTTTCTTAGACGATTTGCACTGAGCGTAGCGAATCAAAATTCCGTTCATGGTGAGCTGGTCGAACCACTTGAACCGGCCGCGCGCGGTATTAAGTGAGCGTTCCGATCGTACCTTGAACTTTTGAACCCTTCGACGAACTCAGCAGGCTCTTGAACCTTTGAACCGCCGCTCGGCAATTGAGTGAAATCTATGGAGTCAATTGAGCGGCGGCCAAGACGCCAGCAGCCTGCCATAGCCTTGAATCGAGAACTTATGACCCAAGCGTGACAGGATGTGCCACAGCATCGCGGGGTTGCTGGCGATGACAGGTAGCTTCAGCTCGCTTTCTATTCTGCCGATGATGGGCAAGGGATTGAATGGCGCGCCTTGAAAATAGATGGCATCCGCGCCCGGCGTTTCATGGACGATTTTCTCCATAATGCCAAAGATCTTATCCGCTGCCACGTGCGCCCCCGTGCGGGCGCCGAGATATTCAAGGGAAGGGCAGGAGAGCACGGTCAATCCTGATTGCTTTAGCCGATCTTGGATCCGGGAATTTATCTTGTCGTCGAACGGTGTCATGAGAATCAATCTCTTCGAATTAATGGCTTGCAGCGCCGCTGTGACGGCGCGAATGGGGGTCGTCGCGGGAATCGTGATGGCCTCGGTAATTTTCTTCTCGATATCAGGGTTGAGAACCGTGAGCGGCGCGCCTGTGATGATCAGGCCTTCGATCGGGTGATCCCGCACTATTTCTGTGACGCGGCGCAGGACCGCTTCGGTTCTGGCATCAACAGTCGCCTCCGGGCCAACGCCGACGCTCTCGATCGTAAGTCCAACTTCCGCGGGAACCAGGCCGCGAAAGTCGCCGAAGTGGGGCCGGTCGCCGCTGCGAGATGTCAGTAGTCCAATGTGAACCTTTTTTGGTGCGTCCATAAGATAATCTCGCGAAGATTTTCGTGCTTTCACGGTACATTCCATAGTTAACTCGGGATTACAAGAAGTCCGGGCGCGGGCAGCTCGAATGAGAAATCTCTCGGAGTTCTTCGACCCTTCGACTAGCGCTCGGGGCGGGCTGAGCTCAGAGCCTGCATTGAGTTTATCGAAAGCACTGCCGGTGTAATGTCGGTAAACGTATGTATCGGTTTGCGTCAGCTCATCAGCAATCAATTGGTAGCAAAATAAGTCAATACGAAGCCTGACACCCGGAGGTGGCAGCGGCGATTTTCGCAACAATTGACATACTCTCCAGCTTAGATTAGTGTACAGTAATCATAGCAATAGTTTAGATAAACCACTCCATTCAGAAGCGCATATGCCACGAGGCGGGAAACGAAAAGGTGCGGGACGGCCTCGCGGAAAAGGGCCGTGGATGGAAGCAACAAAACCCGTACGTATCCCACTCTCACTTCTCAATGCTGTTAGGAGATTTATGGAGACGCGCGGGTATCACCTACCGATGTATGCATCGCGCATACCGGCAGGCACACCTGACAACACAGATGAGCATGTCGAGAAAATGACGGACCTAAACTCTCTGCTGCTGAGAAATCCCAAAGATACTTTCCTGCTGCAGGTCATGGGTGACTCGATGATCGACGCCGGCATTCACGAAAAAGATATCTTGACCATCGATCGCAAGCTTGAACCACGCAACGGCCAGATTGTTGTCGCATCGATCGACGGACAGTCAACGGTAAAGACTTTCCGGACCGATCATAGAGGCATTACCCTCACGCCGGAGAACAAAAAGTACATGCCAATCAAAATTTTGCCGGAGAATGATTTTCAGATTCTTGGTGTGGTGACGAATGTGATCCGAAAGGTAAGCTGACCATGCGCTTTACCTATAAGAGCCCGAGCATTTTTTCCTTATACAGGTCACGGCTATCAAGCAATGATTCCCCAACGGTTCGCCATCACCGTCATCTGCAAAAAAGACAGGTTTATCATGGCTGACAAAAGTACGATCGAATGGACAGATGCAACTTGGAATCCGGTTACCGGCTGCACCAAAATCAGTGCAGGCTGTGATAATTGTTACGCCTCGAGATTTTCAGAGCGGTTTCGCGGGGTACCGGGGCATCCCTTTGAAAACGGCTTTGACCTGACACTGCGGCCTGAAAGACTGCTGCAGCCTTTTGATTGGAAAAAGCCCCGAATGATCTTCGTGAATTCCATGAGTGATCTCTTTCACAAAGAGGTGCCACAGGAACACATAAGCAAAGTGTTCACTACAATGGAAAAAGCGAATTGGCATATATATCAAGTACTGACGAAGCGCAGTTCTTTGATGCGGAAATTTATCAATGAACGATATCCAAACGAAGAAGCACCTGTCCATATGTGGTTTGGAGTTTCCATTGAGAATCGGAGAGCTGTGTCCCGCCTCATGCATCTCCAAAATACAAATGCACGTATTCGATTTCTTTCCATCGAACCGCTTATAGCCCCCGTGGGCAAACTCGATCTTAAAGGCATCGATTGGGTAATTACTGGGGGAGAAAGCGGCCCAGGTGCGCGGCCGATCGATCCAAAATGGGTTATTGATATTCGCAACCAGTGTGTCAAAGCCAAGGTGGCTTTCTTTTTCAAACAATGGGGGGGCCGAAATCCCAAGTCTGGCGGCAGACTCCTCGAAGGCAAGGAATGGAATCAATTTCCGATGGAACTTCCCGTCTCAGCACCTCAGTATGAACTGCGGGCTAGCGCATGACTCCTGTTCCCTTTAAGTTTGATGAGATCGGTTACTGGTCTGAGTTGAAGCTCGAAATTGTAGAAAAGTACGGCTCCGCCTTCACGACCGCGTTCAAAAACACCCGTTTAAAGAAATATTACATTGACGGCCTTTGCGGCGCCGGGATTCACTTCTCAAAAAAGACAGCAACTCAGGTAGAAGGCAGTCCTTCACGAGCACTAAAAATCTTCCCACCTTTTGATACATACTATTTTATAGATATCGACAAAGAGAAAACCTCGTACCTTCAAACAATATGCGGCAACAGAAGCGATGTGCACATACATACAGGCGATTCCACTGAATATCTGACGAAGGAACTGTTGCCGAAAATTCAATTTAAGAATTACGAACGCGCCTTGTGCCTGATCGATCCTTACGGATTGCATATTGACTGGGAAGTGATGTACCAGGCTGGGCAATCCAAAGCCATCGACATGTTCCTTAACTTTCCTGTCATGGACATGAACCGAAATGCGATCTGGAAAAACCCAGGAAGAGTTCCTCAAGATGGCATTGAACGAATGACGAAGTTTTGGGGAGACGAGTCCTGGAAACAGGCTGCATATGCCAAAAGCCCACAGGGTAGTTTTTTTGGGCCTGAAATGGTGAAGCAGGGCAATGATGACATTGTCGCCGCTTTCCGACAGAGGCTAAAAAAAGTTGCTGGGTTTAAATTTGTTCCAGAGCCATTACCCATGAGAAACAGCACTAATGCTGTGGTGTACTACTTATTTTTTGCATCGCAGAAACCCGTGGCAGAAAAAATCATCAGTGACATTTTCCGTAAATATAGGTAGCGAGCAACGGGCAAGTTCCGCTGAATTCGTTCTATTCATAAGCCAGTGTATAAACTCACGAATGTTGCGATGCATTCTCACAAAAGAGGAGATACCAGCGATTTAGTTCTTCGGTCAAAACGTCACGAGCTTCTCACGGGTTGGAGCGATCCGTCTGTCGTTTTCTTGGCCCCCGGAAAAGTTCGGATCTACTAAATGGGCGCGAGGTCTGCGATGACTGAATCGGGCTCCATGAGTCGTACGTTTAATGGTGCTGCTATCACGGCTGTTCAGTCCGGGTCGGCGGCAGTTCGCCTGCGCGAGGCGCGGCGGTTTCTGGAGCAGTTCGAGCCCGGTGCAGAGGTGCTTCTCCTCGGCGCATCGCGCGGTTCGGTGGACGACCTCGCTCGCGTGATTTCGCTGGAAAAGGGCGCGACGTTTGGACTACATCGACTCTCTTTCACGCAGCTCGCGGCCCGGCTGGCCGTCATGGAACTGGCTGCTCGCGAACGTGCTCCTACGACGACCTTAGGACACGAAGCGGTTGCGACTCGCGCGGCCTTCGAGGCCCGCAGCGATAACGCGCTGGAGTATTTCTCGCCTGTCTCTCAGACGCCGGGCTTTCCGAAGGCGCTGGCGCGCACACTGCTGGACTTGAGACTTGCTGCTGTAGCTAGCGGTGATTTGGCCCGACTACCACGTAGCGGAACTGACCTTGCCGCGTTGCTGGATCGCGTTGACACGTTCCTCAACGATGCTGGCGCCAGCGATCGGGCTTCATTGTTCGAGACCACAACGAAGGCGCTGGGCTCGCCGGTGACCGGGTGGCCGCCGATGCCGCTGCTGCTGCTCGATGTTCCCTTCCAATCTGAAATCGAAGCGCAGTTTCTCTGGAAGCTCGTTCAGCAGTCGCCGCACGTGATGATTACCGTGCCGGCAGGCGATGCCTCTGCCGTGAGCCAGCTGGAGAAGCGCGGCGTGCGACTCGAGATCGTCGAGGAAGCCGAGCAGAACGATCTGACCCAGCTTGCGCACTACCTGTTTTCAAAAGACCCTCCGCCCGAGAGAACGCGCACCGGTGAATTGGTGTGGTTTTCAGCGCCTGGCGAAGGCCGAGAATGTGTGGAGATCGCGCGCCGAATCCTGAAAGAAGCCGATCGCGGCGTCCGCTTTGACGAGATCGCGATCGTCATCCGCTCGACGCAGCAGTACGTCGGGCTTCTGGAGCATGCCCTCGCCCGGGCCGGGGTCCCAGCGTACTTCGATCGCGGCACACGTCGTCCCGATCCCACAGGTCGGGCCTTTCTCGCCATCCTGAGTTGTGCAACCGAGAATTTCTCCGCCAAACGCTTTGCCGAATATCTTTCGCTCGCCCAGGTCCCGTCGCTGGATGATTCCGGCAAGGCTCCGGTGAGATTCGGCCATTCGACGTGGGTGGCCTCACGCGACGACGTCTTCGGCGTGCTCTCGGAACGTGCGCCCGAAGAACCCGACGATAGCGATAGCAGTGGCGATGACGACCAGCGATCCGCCACCAATATCAATGGGGATCAGGCTGTGGTGGCCGGCACCCTTAGAGCGCCGTGGAAGTGGGAAAGCTTGTTGGTTGAATCCGCTGTGATCGGCGGAAGTGCTCGCTGGGCCCGACGGCTAAACGGACTGGCGGCGGAATACGAGCTAAAGATTCGCGAGCTAACATCCGAGCAGCCAGACTCACCGCGCATCGCGCGCCTCGAGCGCGAGCGGCAGAATCTTGCATACCTCCGCGGTTTCGCGCTGCCGCTCATCGAAGAGATGTCTGCCTGGCCACAGCAGGCGATGTGGGGCGATTGGATTCAGCGCCTGGAAGAAATTGCGCCGCAGGTGCTCCGGCGTCCGGAGTTCGTGCTGCGCGTTCTAGCCGATCTGCGTCCCATGGCCGCGGTCGGGCCGGTAAGCTTGGCCGAAGTGCGCGATGTGCTTGCCGATCGCCTGGCAGCGCTGGAAGTGGAGCCGCCCGCGCATAGGTACGGCCGGGTGTTCGTCTCCAGCTCCGATCAAGTCCGCGGCCGCGTGTTCCGCGTCGCCTTCGTGCCGGGCTTGGCCGAGCGACTGTTTCCGCAAAAGCTGCGCGAGGATCCGCTCCTGTTAGACGATCTCCGGCGCGAGATTGGCGGCGAGCTAACACTGCAAGAGGATCGGGCCGAGCATGAACGGCTCTTGCTGCGCCTCGCGTCCGGCGTGGCGACGGAACGGTTGTATGTCTCGTTCCCGCGCATCGAGACGGCGGAGGCCCGCGCGCGGGTCCCGTCATTCTACGCGCTCGAAATCATGCGAGCCGTGACCGGCCGCATCCCCGATCATCAGCAGCTCGAGCTCGAAGCATCGGAAGAAGCCAGTGCGAGCCTGGCGTGGCCCGCGCCTCTGCGGCCCGAAGACGCCATCGACGACTTCGAGCATGACCTCTCGGTGCTGCGCATCTTGATGCGCGGCGAAGCGGACGTGAAAGGACACGCGCATTACCTGCTCCGGTTAAATGACGCTGTCCGGCGCTCGGCGAGCGAGCGCTGGGCGCGCGCCAGGCAGCCCTGGTCTCCGTATGACGGGCTCGTCCGAGTTACAGAAGCCACGCGACCCTTTCTCCAGTCGCAGCGGCTTACCTCGCGCCCGTGGTCCGTCTCGGCGCTGCAGAATTACGCCTACTGTCCCTATCGATTTCTCTTATCGGCGATGTATCACCTCGAACCTCTGGAAGAACCTAAGCCGCTCGAGCGCATGGATCCGCTGACCAAGGGGCGATTGTTCCATGAGGTGCTGGCAGAATTCTTTCGCGCCTTGAAGCAGCGGAAAATGGCGCTGGCGCCGACTCCCCTCGATGCGGTGCTCGAAGTTCTCGACGGCACTCTAACGCGCATCGCCGCAAACTACGCAGAGCTGCTCGCACCGGCCGTGGATCGAGTGTGGCAGGACGAAGTGGCGAGCATCCGCACCGATTTGCACATCTGGGCGCGCGAGCTCGCCGCGAGCACGGGATGGGAGCCATGGTTGTTTGAGTTTGCCTTCGGCCTGCCTGACCTTCCGGGGTGGGACCCGGACAGCCGGCGCGAGCCGGTCAGTATCGACGGCCGCTTCATTCTGCGCGGCGCGATCGATCTCATCGAGCGAAAGCCCGGCACCAAAATTCTGAGAGTCACCGATCACAAGACATCCAAGAACCGCTCGGAGCGCGGCTCGGTCATCGGAGGTGGCCAGCAACTCCAACCGGTGATCTACAGTCTCGCAGTCGAGGCGGCAACCGGATGCAGTGTGGAAAGCGCGCGCTTTTCATACTGCACGACTGCGGGTGGGTTCACCGAACATAATGTTCCCATCAACGACCGGACCCGTGGGATGGGCATCGAAGCGTTGGAGATTATCGACCGGGCAGTGGAGCTTGGTATGCTGCCGCCCGCGCCTGCGGAGAAGGCGTGCGGGTTCTGCGACTTCTTGCCGGTGTGCGGTCCGAATCAGGAGCGCCGCGCCCGCCGCAAATCACACAAAGAGATTGCCGATCTCATCGAGCTGAGAGGACGACCATGAATCAGGCGCTTGCCGATCAAGCCGATCGCGAACAGATTGCGACGGCGCTCGACGACACGCTCATCGTCGAAGCCGCCGCCGGCACCGGCAAAACCACCGAGTTAGTTCGCCGCATCGTGCGCGTCATTCAAACCGGCCGCGCCGAAGTGACCGGGATCGTCGCCGTTACCTTCACGGAAAAGGCCGCCGGCGAGCTAAAGCTCCGCCTGCGCGAGGGGCTCGAAGAGGCGCGAGGAGGATCCGAAAGCGGATCGAAGGAGCGCGACCGGCTCGACCGGGCGCTCGGCAGGCTCGAAGAAGCGCAGGTCAGCACCATTCACGGCTTTTGCGCGGATCTTCTCCGGGAGCGGCCGGTGGAAGCGCAGATCGATCCGTTGTTTACAGTGCTGACCGAAGCGCAGGCGGAGCGCATGTACGATGAAGGATTCGACAGGTGGCTGGAAAGCGAGCTCGCCGATCCATCGGAAGGCGTGAAACGCTCGCTCCGCCGTCCGACGTTCGGCGGTTTTGGTCCTCAAGCGGATGGCGGCGACGGCCCGATCGATCGGCTGCGGCGGGCTGGTTGGGATCTCATCCAATGGCGCGATTTCGACGGAGAGTGGCAGCGCCCGCCGTTCGCCCGTCGCGCGCGGGTCGACGAATTGGTGCGGCTCTTGAATGAGTTTGCCGGTTTGTTGGAGCCGCCCGGCGAGGCCCGCGATACTCTATACATGGATAACTGGGCGGCCAGGAAGCTGGCGGAAGAGATCCGTAGAACCGAATCGGTCGCGTCGCGTGATTACGATCGTATCGAGGCGGGCCTGGTCGATCTAAGCCACAATCGGAACTTCAAAGACGCGCGCAAAGGGAGCGGCAGGATTTACCGCAGCGGCGTCTTTCGCGAAGACGTGTGGCGGGCGCGCGAGCGCCTGCAGAGCGCTCTAACCGGTTTCGAGGAAGACGCCAATGCCGACCTTGCCGCGGGGCTGCGTGGCGAGCTGCGCAATTGTGTGAGCGCGTATGAAGCAGCAAAAGCCAGGGCGGGCGCACTCGATTTTCTCGATCTCCTGCTCAAGACGAGGAATCTCATCCGCGATAACCCACAGGTGCGGTCGAGCTTCCAAGAGCGCTTCAAACGCATCTTCGTCGATGAGTTTCAGGACACCGATCCGCTGCAGGCTGAAATTCTCTTGCTTCTGGCTGCCGACGATTCAGCTCAGACGAACTGGCGTCAAATTCACCCGGTGTGCGGAAAGCTCTTTTTGGTCGGCGACCCGAAGCAGTCGATTTATCGCTTCCGGCGCGCCGACGTCGGCATTTATCGCGGCGTGTACGGGCTGCTGCAGGCGGCCGGCGCCACACGCGTCACGCTGCGGAACAGTTTTCGCGCGCGTCCGAATATCCAGCGCGCCATTAACGCGGCCTTCGCGCCGGTGATGACCGGCGACGGCGATGGGCTGCAAGCGGCGTACGTGCCGCTTGAACCATTTCGGAACGAGTCCAAAGAACAGCCGTCGTTTGTCGTGCTTCCCGTGCCCGAGCCGTACGGTTATCGGAGACTCTCCAACGCCGCGATTGAGAAGTCGCTCCCAGATGCCGTTGGTGCCTTCATCGATTGGCTCATCAGCGAGAGCGGCTGGAAAGTCGCCGAGCGGCCGGTGGCAAATCGCCCTTGGTCCCGGAGCAAAATCTCCCTCGATCCCCCTTTTCCAAAGGGGGAAGTAAGAATCAATTCCCCGGTAAATGCGACTTTGGCGCCTACTGCGACTCTAGCCTTCAGGCCTGGCGAAATGGAGCATCTCGTCCCGATTCAGGGTCGCCACATCTGCCTGCTGTTCCGCCGCTTCATCAGCTACCAGGAGGACATGACGCGGCCTTACGTCGAGGCACTCGAAGCGCGCGGGATTGCCCATCTGCTGGTCGGTGGTCGCTCCTTTCACAATCGCGCGGAGATCGAGACGTTGCGCGCCGCGCTTGCCGCTATCGAATGGCCGGAAGATGAGCTGTCGGTATTTGCAACTTTGCGAGGATCGTTGTTTGCGATCGGCGACGAAGAGCTGCTGGAATATCGCCATCGCATCGGCCATTTTCATCCGTTTCGCATCCCGAGTGAATTTTCGCCCAACCTCGATCCCATCGTCCAGGCTCTAAAGCTGCTGCAAGGGCTCCATCGCTCTCGCAACCGGGTGCCGGTGGCCACGACAATTGCCGCGCTACTCGAATCGACCCGGGCGCACGTCAGCTTTGCGCTTGAGCATGGTGGGGAGCAGGTGCTCGCCAACGTCTCCCACGTCGCCGACCTGGCGCGCCGCTATGAGGCCGAAGGCGGCATTTCGTTTCGCGGATTTATCGACGAGTTGCGCGAGCAGGCCGAGAGCGGCGAAGCCGGGGAAGCGCCGATCCTCGAGGAAGGCAGCGACGGCGTGCGGCTAATGACGGTCCATAAAGCCAAAGGGCTGGAATTTCCGATCGTGATTCTTGCGGACATGACGGCGAAACTGCGCGCGTCCGTCGCAAGCCGCACCATCGATTCCGAGCGCCGCGTGTGCGCGATCCGCCTCGGCGGATGCGCGCCAGCCGATTTGCTGCAGCATGAGGAGGAGGAACTCCGACGCGACGAGGCGGAGGGCACGCGCGTGGCGTACGTCGCCGCAACGCGCGCGCGGGACCTGCTTGTGGTCCCCGCCGTGGGTGACGAGCCGAGGGAAGGCTGGATCCAGCCGCTGAACACTGCAATCTATCCGCCGAAGGAAACGAGACGGCAACAGGTTCAAGCACCCGGCTGTGTGGAGTTCAAATCAAAAGATTCGGTATTGGTCCGGCCTGGTGGCAGCGCGGCTGCAACGAGCACCGTTTGTCCTGGTCTACACATACGTAGACCGGGTTCTTCTGACCCCCTCCTTCATCCTCCCCCGCGCAGCGCGGGGGAGGAAAGAGGTGGGAGCACTGAGTTCTCCGTCGTCTGGTGGGATCCGCGCAGTCTGAAACTTGGCGCGGAGGCGCCACTCGGCATCCGCCGGCCGGAGCTGATCGTGAAGGATGTCGCCCCGGATATCGTCGAGTCGGGTCTTGCCGCTTACAACTCGTGGCGCGAGCGGCGGCAGCGGGCCGTTGCAGCCGGTAGCCAGAGCTCAGTGGCAGTACGAACGGTAACGCAGTCGGCGAAAACAGCCGGCGAAGCAGCGGCGGACTCGAAGCTTCCGCGTGTGGAAATAGTCGAGCTCCGGCGCGCGGCCAACCGTCCATCGGGCGCTCGTTTCGGTGCGCTCGTACATGCCGTTCTTGCGAGCGTCCCGCTAGATGGCGATCTGAACGTAATCCAAAGTCTCGCGACCATTCATGGCCGTATACTAGGCGCTGCTGGAGAAGAGACCGATGCCGCCTCGAAAGTCGTGCACGCTGCGCTCGCGCATCCGATTTTCGATGGTGCACGCCATGCTGCACAACAAGGCCGGTGTCGTCGTGAAGTTCCCATCGCGTGGCGCGATACGAACGACCTGCTCATCGAGGGTGTCGTCGATCTCGCCTTTGAGCAAGCCGAGGGCTGGACGGTAATAGATTTCAAGACCGACGAAGAGTTCCGTGGGAACGAAAGCGCTTATCGACGGCAAGTGGCAACGTACGCATCGGCCATCCAGGCGGCGAACGGCGCGGAAGTTTCGGCGATACTAATGCGGGTGTAAGCGCGGCTGAATTGGGCTCAAAATATTCCCAAGCCTCGCCGCTACACTACGCCAGTCTTCTCCTGAGGATATTCTTCGTTGTTTTTCGACACGGATGAAGTCGCTGGGCGGTCGATCTTTCGCTACTCGTCCAGTTCGGGATAATAGCGAAAAATGCCTTCCTGATTGAAAGCTATGCGCCGATCAGACGCGAGATAGGCGGCGAGGTAAGGGCGGGTGGATACGCGGTCGTGCAGCGCGATCAGCCCGCGATACTTGGGTTCGAGTCGCGCCATCGCGCGTGGAAACGCGTAACGCAGGCCGGCGATCATCTGAAACATCGAGAGATCGACATACGAGACTTTTTTGCCCAACAGGTATTCACTTCGTTTCGGGTTGCGTTTCACTATCTGCTCGAAATAATCGAA
>DASXSW010000615.1:0-10202 GCA_036505755.1 Binatia bacterium
CATGCACACTGCCGAACTGAAGATATTCGCCGGTAACTCCAATCCGCCTTTAGCTGCAGAGATCAGCCAGTATCTCAAGGTACCGCTGGGAAAAGCCACGGTAGAAACCTTCAGCGATGGCGAGAGCAAAATAGAGATCAAAGAGAACGTCCGCGGCGCGGATGTCTTCGTGCTCCAGTCCACCTCTGCGCCGGGCAATGACAATTTGATGGAACTTTTGCTTATGCTCGATGCGTTCAAGCGCGCCTCGGCCATGCGCATTACCGCGGTGATGCCGTATTACGGATACGCGCGCCAAGACCGTAAAGTCGTGCCGCGCGTGCCTATCAGCGCTAAACTGGTCGCTGATCTGATCACCACCGCCGGCGCGTCGCGCATGCTGACCATGGATCTTCACTCTGGGCAGATTCAAGGTTTTTTCGATATCCCGGTCGACAATGTATACGCTACCCCGGTGCTGCTCGAGTATTTGAAGAAGCAGTTAGATCACAACGAGGTGACGATTGTTTCACCTGATGCCGGCGGCGTCGAGCGCGCGCGCGCCATCGCGACCCGGTTGGACGCGTCGCTCGCCATCATCGATAAACGCCGAGTCGGGCCCAACGTGGTTGCCGAGATGCACATCATCGGCGATGTTGGCGATCGCGTGGCTATCTTGGTCGACGATATGGTCGATACGGCTGGAACCTTGGCGATGGCCGCGGGAGCGCTGAAACGAGAAGGGGCAAAAAGAATCCTCGGCTGCTGCACTCATCCGGTATTGTCCGGGCCGGCGATCAAGCAGATCGAAGAGTGCCCGCTCGAAGAATTGATCGTCACCAACACAATCCCATTGGGTACGCAAGCGCAGAGCTGCCGCAAAATTAAAACTTTGTCGGTGGCGCATTTGATCGGCGAGGCGATCCGCCGCACCCACGAGGAAGAGTCCATCAGTTCTCTGTTCGTCTAGTAAGAGGAGGAAGGTGCCTTGGAAACTCTTGAAATACAGGCCGCTACCCGTGATAGGAAACGCAAGCGCGACGCCAAACGTTTGTTGCGCAGCGGCAAGGTCCCGGCAGTGCTTTACGGCCCAAAAACGCAGGCCGTCACCCTTGAATTCGACAAGCGAGAGTTCTCGACCCGGATAGCAGGACTGGAAGGTTCCCATTTGGTACGCTTGAAGTCTTCGTCTGAAGCACTCGCCGACAAAGTGGCGCTGGTGAAGGACATGCAGTTTCACCCGATCAGCGGCGAGGTGATTCACGCCGATCTGTACGAAGTCGATCTCACCGCTAAGATCACGGTCCGCGTGCCGCTGCACTTCGTGGGCAAAGCCGTGGGCGTGGTGCGCGGCGGTATTCTGCAACCGATTGTGCGTGAAATCGAAGTCGAATGTTTGCCCCTGGATATCCCGCAGGCCTTCGACGTTGACGTCAGCGCGCTCGACATCGGTGATTCCGTTCATATCGAAGAGCTGCGCATCCCCGAAGGGGTGACGGCGGTCTCCGAGTCGAATCTTGCGCTAGTGGCGGTCGTGCCGCCAACGGTTGAAGAGGCTCCGGCTCCGGCTGAGGCGCTACCGGTAGAGGGAGCCGAAGTGGCGCCTGCAGCCCCTGAAACGACGACGGAGGAGGAAAAGGAGAAGAAGTCCTGATTGGGCGTGTTGCGGGATTTGCTTGGTGAAACTGATCGTCGGTCTTGGCAATCCTGGAAAAAGGTATCAGCGCACGCGGCATAACTTGGGTTTTTTCGTCATTGATCGACTGGCGGACCAGAATGACGTTGCAGTAAAGAAAAGGCTTTGCGGTGCATTGGTTGGGGATTGGTGTTTTGGCGGAGAACAGATAATACTGGCGAAGCCGCAAACCTTTATGAACCGAAGCGGCGTGGCGGTTGACGGTCTCTTACGAGCATACGGTGGCACCGCTGAAGACCTGATGGTCGTCTATGACGATTTGGATCTGGCCTTCGGCCGCATTCGCATCCGCACGGGAGGCAGCGCAGCGGGGCACCGTGGTGTTCTGTCGATCCTGGAAAGTTTGACCGGGGCGCCCTTTTACCGGATTCGGGTAGGTATCGGCAGACCTCCGGCAGGGATCGACGCGGTGGATTATGTTTTAGAGCCTTTTGACAGCGATGAGATGAGTGGACTGAACGAAATCCTGGAGCGCGCCGCGGAGTCGGTCGTCTGCCTTCTCCGCCATGGACCGCAACGCGCGATGGAGCTTTACAACCGGGCGCGCTGATGTTTATCTTACGTTGTAAACAGGTTACAGAAAAGAAATTATTGTGGAGGATGACAAAACCGTGACGCTATATGAAACGCTATTCGTGGTTCATCCGGAAAAGGGACCGCGAATGAAAGAGTTCGTCGAGAGGTTTAAAAAGGTGATCGAAGGACAAGAAGGAGCCGTATCGCAAGTCGATGAATGGGGTAGCCGGGACCTTGCGTATCGGATTCAAAAGCAAAGTAAAGGTTATTATACGTTGTTAAGATATCGGGCTTCTGGACGCGCTGTTGAGGAACTCGAGCGCAATCTTAAGTTGACCGATGGTATCTTGCGTTATTTAACGGTGCGCGCCGATGAGGAGAATCCGATCACGAATCCATCCGCGACCAGGGGACATGTCGATGAACCCCGACATCCTGTCGAGGAGGACGGCGCAAAAGCCGAACCGGCAGCCTAACGTTTGCCGACGGGTCACGCCCCATGGGCGAGTACAATAAGGTCATCTTATTAGGAAACCTGACCCGCGATCCGGATCTTCGTTATACCCCGACCGGCATGCCGGTTTGTGAGTTCCCGATTGCCGTGCATCATCGTTATCGGTTGAACGACGAAATCAAAGAAGAAGTTTGTTTTATCGATATCGTTGCGTTTGGCAAGACCGGCGAGCATAGCAAAAATTTTTTGCGCAAGGGCGCGCAGGTGCTAGTCGACGGACGGTTGAGTCAACGGCGTTGGGAAACTGCCGAGGGTAAGCCGCGTAGCAAATACGAAGTAGTCGCAAATACAGTTCAGTTCCTAAACAAAAACAGTCCGAATTCCGCCGAGCCGGAAAAAAATACCGCTGAATAATGCGGGACGGTGTAAACCGAAGAAAGAGGTAACTTAATTTTATGGCACAGATGGACCGAGGGGCAAGACCAAGTCGGGAGAGGTCGGATGACGAGAAAGGTCCGCCGCGTCGCCGGCCGATGTTCCGGCGCAAGGTGTGCCGATTCTGCGCCGACAAGACGCTGAGGATCGATTACAAGGATCTCAGGATAATTTCTCAGTTTATTACCGAACGGGGCAAAATGACGCCGAGCCGGATCACCGGCAACTGCGCACGCCATCAGCGACTGCTGACGACTGCCGTCAAAAGAGCGCGCAGCGTGGCGTTGCTGCCCTTCACCACTGCAAAAAATTAACCCGGTTTTCTCTCATGCAGCGGCTAGAAGTCATCAGCAAGTTCTGTTTAGCTTTGGTGTCGAGCGTTTTCTTGTTTATCAGCGGTGTCAGTTTGCCGCCATTAGGGGTCATCCTGTTGCCCTTTGTATCCCAGCCTGTGTTGATGTTCGGCCTTAAATACGGCATTGGCGCCGGTTTCGGCGTGCTCTTCGTCGCATTGGTGTTGCTGGTTTTTGTTGCCACCGAAGAGCTGGCGTTTGTCTACGGCATTTTTGCGTTGATGGCGGGCTTGTTGCTGGCCTTGTTGGGCCGCATCCGCGCGATCGAATATTTGGTTGTCGGTGTCGCTGCCGCGCTATTGACGATGACAGCGAGTCTATCGCTCTATTTCTACGGTTCGTGGAGCGCGATGTTTGGCGATTTTCGCGACACCCTGACGCAACAGCTCGCATCCGCCATGCGCGTACAAGAGCAAATGGGCTTATCGCACGATAGTCTACAAATGCTCAAGGAGCGGACGCCGGAAATCGTCGAAATCATGTTGCAGCTGCTGCCGGCGCTGCTCTTCTTGAGTTTCGCCTTTATTGCGCTGCTCAATATTCTCTATCTCGGCCGCCGTTTCCCAGAGCGTCGCGCTCGTTGGTTTAGCCTCCAACATCTTCGTGAGTGGAAGGGGCCGGAGCCGCTGGTTTGGGGGCTCATCGCTTGCGGTTTCGCGCTGTTCATTCCGGACCCGGGTGTGGTGCGACCGGTCGCGTTGAATTTCTTGCTGGTGATCGGCGCTTGCTATTTCGCCCAAGGGCTAGCGGTGATCGCGTATTTTTTTCACAAGAATAAAGTGCCGCGGTTTTTGCGTGGTATGACCTACGTATTGATTATTTTTCAACAAATTTTTACGCTGCTGGTGGTCGGGCTGGGGCTGTTCGACCTGTGGGGTGACTTTCGCCGTTTACGGAAGAATAACCTCACTCCAAGTCAAGCATCTTAGCGGAGGAATTATGGAAGTTATTTTAAAAGAAGATATCGCGAACGTGGGAAAGATCGGCGAGGTCGTTCGAGTCCGCGACGGCTATGCGCGCAATTATTTGTTGCCGCGCGGGTTGGTACTGGTCGCCAACAAGAAGAACTTAAAGACTTTCGAGCATCAAAAAAAGATCGTTGCAGACCAGAAGCAGAAAATCGTCAGGCAGGCCCAGACAGTATCTGACCAGTTGGCCACGGTGGCGGTGGTGATTCCGATGAAGGTCGGCGAGGAAGGCAGGCTCTTCGGATCGGTGACTACCATGCAAATCGAGAAGGCGCTAAAGGCCAGGGGCGTCAACGTCGAACGCCGGAAAATTCATTTGAACGAGCCGATCAAGATGGCTGGCGACTATGAGGTGCCGGTTCGGTTGTCTGCCGATGTGACGGTGCCGCTCAAGGTTTCCGTCGTGCCCGAAGGCTAAGGCCGAAATCCGTTCATCGATCACAATTTTTTGTTCGGATCAAAGATGGGTGAGAACCTGCGTTCTCACCCATCTTTGCTTCATCAGTCGTGCCGCCTGACCAAGGCCGTGCAAGATTGCGGCATGTGCTGTGTGCTGTTAGTCTGCCGCTCGTTTTGGCCGCGTCAATACCGATGCCGAAATCGATCACTTCATCCAATTCACACAGTGCCCGCGGGCGATGGCTGATCCTCTCTGCCGCTTGCCTTTGGAGTTTGGCCGGCGTCTTCATCAAATTTCTCGATCTCCCGCCACTAACGATTGTTTTCTATCGAAGCTTTTTCGCCGCCCTGGTTTTCACTTCCTTCTTGCGCCCGAGCGCCTGCCAGATCAATAGGCCGATTTTAATATCGGTGGTGAGCTACACGGCGGCGATCAGCGCGTTCGTTTCGGCGAACAAGCTCACGACGGCCGCGAACGCGATCGTGCTCCAATACACGGCGCCGATCTTTGTGTTTCTCTTCTCGCGCCTGGTGCTGGGAGAAAAAATTTCGAGGCTGAACTGGTTGGCTCTCGTGGTGAGCATGATGGGTGTGGGAATTATCTCTCTTGACAGCGCCGGCGAGCCGGAAATGGCAGGGGTTCTGCTCGCGCTCTTAAGCGGCGTGCTGTTTGCGACTTATATGGTCAATCTGCGGCGAACCCAAGAAGTGAACCCGATTTATCTTACCTGGATCAACAACATCGCCTGTGCACTACTGCTTTTGTCTTTGGTCAAGTCACAGCTGGCGCTGTCATTCAATGAGATGTTGATTCTCGCCATTATGGGAGCGGTGCAGCTGGGCCTGCCGTACTTTCTGTTCTCGAAAGGACTACAGACGGTCTCGCTCCAAGAGGCTTCGCTGATCGCCCTAATTGAACCGGTCCTGAACCCGCTGTGGGTCGCGCTGATAGTCAAAGAGATCCCTTCAGTTGCGACGCTAGCGGGCGGCGGAATGATCCTGGTTGCGCTTGGGCTGCGCTATGTCTGGCCGCTTGTCAACAAATCAGCCGCACCGGCGCACGTGGGTGGGTAAGCTCGTCCCTCGACGCGGCTGGAGATCCGCGCCGTCCGGTAATCATAAATTTCTTTGCCCGTAAATTCGATTTGACCGCCATGGCCCGCTTCGATTCAGAATCTTTTTGTGATAGCTTTTGTTGACTTTAGCGCCGCAAATACAGGAGGAAAGATGTCTATGAATTGGGGAATGGCAAATCGTTTGGCACGAATCATTAGGCCCGCGGACGGTCGAGCTGTGATGCTTGCGGTCGACCACGGTTATTTTCTCGGACCGACGAGTGGTCTAGAAGAGCCGCGGAAAACCGTCGAACCGCTGATGCCGTACGCCGATTCAATCATGTTGACACGCGGCGTGCTGCGCACTTCCGTCGATCCCAAGTCAGACAAACCCGTCGTACTTCGCGTCTCGGGCGGTACCAGCATCCTCAAAGAACTGTCTAACGAGGATATCACGGTTTCGATCGACGATTGTATTCGTCTCAACGTCTCCGCTATGGCGCTGTCGATCTTCGTCGGCTCCGAATTCGAGAAAGAGACGCTCGTGAGTCTAGCCAAGCTCGTCGACGAAGGTGAGAAGTATGGCATTCCGGTGCTCGCGGTTACCGCCGTGGGCAAAGATATGGCGCGCGACGTGCGCTATCTCGGGTTGGCTTGCCGCATCGCCGCGGAGCTCGGCGCCCATATCGTCAAGACTTACTATTGCGATGACTTCGAGCAGTTGATCGAAAGCTGCCCGATTCCCGTGATCATCGCCGGCGGCAAGAAGACGCCCGAACTGGAAGCGCTGGAACTAACCCACAACGCGGTCAAACACGGCGCCGTCGGCGTCGACATGGGGCGCAATATTTTTCAGTCCGATTCGCCAGTCGGCATGATCAAAGCCGTGCAGGCCATCGTTCACGAAAACATTTCCGTAAAGGAAGCGTTCAAGATCTACGAAAATGAAAAGGGGACGAAGGCGAGAAAGGCGGGATAGACCAGACCGTCTCGGGTCTCGTGTTTCGGGTCTCGAGTTGCCGGGCGTGGTCGGTGATTGAGGTTAAACGTGGCAACGTTCCAGAAATTTGAGGAAATTGAAGCCTGGCAGATTGCCAGGCAACTTACGTTTGAGATCTATGGGATTTCAAAGAAGTCTCCGTTCGCCAGAGATTTTACTCTTCAAAAACAGATCCGAGATGCGAGCGTTTCCGTTATGGCTAACATAGCTGAGGGATTTGAGAGAAGTGGCTCTGGAGAGTTTTAACAATTTTTGGCTATCGCCAAAGGCTCCGGCGGAGAGGTGATCTCGCATCTATACGTTGCATTAGATCAGGGATACATCAACCACGAGGAGTTTCGCCGTTTGGAAAAAATAGCGCGTGACACCGGTCGCAAAATTGGAGGTCTGATGAGTTATATACGTCAATCAGACCTCAGAGGCCCAAAGTATAAGATATCCACCAGAAGAGAGACTAATGGCAAGCCGGCTTGAACCTAACACGGGACGCGAGACCCGAGACTCGAAACGGCAGTGAGCGTATGCACGTCGCAATGTATTACAACAACCAGGATGTTCGTCTCGAAGAATTGCCCGTGCCGAAACTCGGTCCGGGTGAGTTGTTGATCAGGACGCGGGCGAGCGGGATCTGCGGCAGCGACCTGATGGAATGGTACCGCATCCAAAAAGCGCCGCTGGTCTTGGGCCACGAAGTTTCCGGTGAGGTCGTGCAAGTCGGCGAGGGGATCGAAAACTTCTGTTTGGGGGATCGCGTCTTTTCTTCGCATCATGTGCCGTGCGGTAACTGTCGTTACTGTTCAGCCGGGCACCAGTCGGTTTGTGAGTTGCTGCGCACGACGCATTTTGACCCCGGCGGTTTCGCCGAGTACATTCGCGTGCCGAAAATCAACGTCGAGTTGGGCACACTGCGCATTCCTGACTCGATGACCTTTGACGAGGGATCGTTCATCGAGCCGTTGGCTTGCGTCGTGCGCGCGCAGCGTTTCGCCCGTCTAACTGGTGGGCAAACCGCCCTGGTAATCGGCAGCGGTATTTCCGGTTTGCTCCACATCCAATTGGCGCGCGCGCGCGGAGCGGCGCGCATTATTGCGACGGACCTCAGCGATTTTCGCCTTAACGCGGCAAGGCAATTTGGCGCGGACGCAACGATTCACGGCTCGGAAGACGTGCCCGCGCGGCTGCGCGATTTGAATGACGGCCGCTTGGCGGATTTGGTGATCGTTTGCACCGGCGCGATGCCGGCGATCCAGCAGGCTGTGCAATCAATCGATCGCGGTGGTACGGTGCTGTTTTTTGCCTCGACCGCTGCCGGCGTCGATGTGCCAATCCCGCTTTTTGATTTTTGGCGCGACGAGATTTCGCTGGTCACATCCTATGCGGGGACCGGAGAGGACCTGGCGGAGTCGTTGGCGTTGATTCGCGATCACCAAGTAGCCGTCGCGAAAATGGTGACGCATCGCCTGCCCTTGGCCGATGCAGGGCGTGGGTTCCGGCTCGCAACGAGTGGTCAGGACGCCATAAAAGTGATCATCGATCCCGTGCTCGAGTCAAATTAGCAGGCTGCTGAAGAATCCTGCGTTCACCGCCTCGAGAGTCTCAGGGCGAACGGTTGACAGCATGGGAGATTCTTCGTGCTGAGATTGTCGAGGCACGAAGGCGATTTTTTTTCGGCAACCGGGTAGTTGCAACGACTAACTTAAAACTAGCAGCTGTCAAAGGCCATGGCCCGCAAGCGTTATCTCAAAAAGACGCCTCTCACCGAGGCGCGCGAGCTGTTCTTATCAACCGTCGATCCGCTAGGCCTCAGCAGTGAAGAAATTTCCGTTGAAGAGGCTCTCGATCGCATCACCGCAGAGCCGGTTTTTGCAAAAATCTCCTCGCCGCATTATCACGCCTCCGCCATGGATGGCATTTGCGTGCGCGCGGAGGACACGTTCGGCGCCTCGGAGTTTGTCGGCAAAAAACTCAAAGTGACGGATCTCGATTCACCGGGATCTTGCGTTTTCAAATACGTCGACACCGGTAACGCGCTGCCGCCGTGGGCCAACGCCGTCATCATGATCGAGAAGGTGCATCAACTCGATAACGACACGGTGGAAATCTTTGAATCAGTGCCGCCGTGGAACCACGTCCGTCTGGTCGGCGAGGATGTGGTGGCTACGGAATTGCTACTGGCGCGCTCGCATCGTTTGCGGCCGTACGACTTGGGCGCTCTGCTCGCGGCGGGACATACCCGCGTGCGCGTCAAAGTCAATCCAAAGATCGGCATCATTCCGACCGGCGATGAACTGATTCAGCCCGGCGAAGAAGCCACGCCGGGCGCGGTCATTGAATTTAACTCAACCGTTTTAGCCGCGTTCATCCGCGAGTGGGGCGGCACGCCGATAAAGTATCCGAGAGCCAGAGATGACTTCGCGTTGCTCAAGCAAGCCGTGCAGCAGGCTACTGAAGAGTGTGACCTGGTGACTATCATCGCCGGTTCTTCGGCCGGCGAGCATGACTTGACTTCCGATGTCGTCGCCGGGACTGGTGAATTATTGGCGCATGGTATCGACGTCATGCCGGGTAAACCGGCAGTGTTGGGGCGTGTCCAAAGCACGCCCGTGATGGGGGTGCCGGGCTATCCGGTCTCGGCCATCGTTATCGCCCGGGAGATCCTGCGCCCGGCGATCGAAAAGTTTCTCGGCGCGGTTGCTCCTGCTTATCCCACTGTGCGTGCGGTCGTGCCGAAAAAGATCGCCTCGCACCTCGGGCTCGAAGAATTCATTCGCGTGACGCTCGGGCGCGTCGGTGAAAGGTTGGTTGCCGTACCGCTCGCCCGCGGCGCTGGAGTGATTACCACGATGGTCCGCGCTGACGGTTTGTTGCGCATCCCAAGTTTGGTCGAGGGGTTGAATTCCGGCGAGCAGGCTGACGTTGAGCTGCTGCGGCCGATCGAAGATATCGAGAACACGATTCTTTGCACCGGCAGCCATGACCTGGCGATCGCAGTGCTCGAGGATCAACTCAAGCAGCGCCATCCGGAACTCAAGATCGCGGCGAGCAATGTCGGTAGTCTTGGCGGGTTACTGGCCTTAGCGCGGGGCGAAACCCATATCGCCGGCACGCATTTGCTCGATCCGGAAAGCGGCGTGTACAACATTCCCGACATAAAAAAAACAATTTCTAAAGTGCCCATCGAGCTGATTCATCTGGCGCAACGCGAACAGGGCATTCTCGTCGCGCGCGGCAATCCGAAATCCATTAGCAGTCTCAAAGACGTGGCCAAGCGCGGCATCCGCTTCGTCAACCGCCAATCCGGCTCCGGGACGCGGGTTTTGTTAGACCATGAGCTCACGAAACTCGGC
>DASXSW010000616.1:0-7270 GCA_036505755.1 Binatia bacterium
TGGCAAAAACTTTTTGGCCCCACTTCGCTGGAATATTCCGAGAGCTTTCGCGCGCGACCCTACAGTCGTCGCTTTGTCCGTCATTTGGAAGGCTACTACGCGCAGAGCCATCCGGAAGAGGACTTCGCCGAGACCGTCGCGATCTGGCTCACGCCTAATCTTGATTGGCGACAACAGTACAAAGATTGGAAAGCACTGGAGAAACTCGAGTTCGTCGATCAGCTCATGGGCAAGCTTGCCGGCAAACCACCCACCGTGCACTCGAAGGCCCGAATGAGCGAAGCCTCGCGATTGCGCTCCCGCTTGGCGCTTTATTACAAACGGCGACGTAAACTTTACGCCCAAGACTTTCCCGAGTTTTTCGACGCGGATCTGCGCAAATTGTTCATCGATGCGGCAACTGCTCCGGAGAACGAACGCGCCGCCGCATTCTTGCGCCGGTCGAGGAAGATGATTTTGAATGCAGTTTCCACGTGGACCGGCGAACCGAAGTACACGCTCAGCGAGTTGCTGCGGGCATTGACCGATCGCTGCGCGGAATTGGATTTACGCTTGCGAGCTCAATCGGCCGGAATCGAAGTCGCCGCCTTCCTGGCAACGCTGGCATCTCACTACCGGCTAACCGGGAAGTTCAAACAATCCTAGTCTATGGTTCAGGTGCGAAAACGCTACAAAGTTCTGGTTCTTTTCGATACCGCGGGCACACCGCCGGCGGACCAAGATTTTACGAAGGAACTGAAAACCGACGATTGGGCCGCCGAAGCTCATGTCATCGGCGCGCTCAAAAAACTCGGACACGAAGTCCGCACGATCGGCGTTTGGGACGAGCCCGGGATGATCATCGACGAGATCAAAACGAATCCACCCGATGTCGTCTTTAACATGACTGAACATTTTAACGAGGTTTCTGCCTATGACCGCAACGTCGCCGGCTTATTGGAAATGATGGCCGTGCCCTATACCGGTTCGAGTCCCACCGGCCTCACGCTGTGCAAGAACAAAGGCATGGCGAAGGAACTGCTGGCGTACCACAGGATTCGGGTGCCAAACTTCGCGATCTTCTCGCCGGGCGCGACGATCAAACGACCAAGCCGTCTCAAATTCCCGCTCTTTATTAAACCGGCAGAAGAAGAAGCTTCCTATGGCATCTCACTGGACTCCTTTGTAGAAAACGACGAGGCCTTCGAAGAGCGAATTCGCTTTATTCACGAACGAATGAACCAAGCAGCATTAGCGGAAGAGTACATTGACGGAAGGGAAATTTATGTGAGTCTTCTCGGTAACGATCGCCTTCGCGTCTTTCCTTTCCGTGAAGTCATCTTCACCGAGGTTCCCGACGGCCAACCGAGGTTCTCAACATTCAAAGCCAAATGGGACGACGCGTACCGCAAGCGCTGGGGGATCCAAAACGTGTTTGCCGAGCCGTTTACCAACGGCACGGATCAACGCATCGTCAAGATCTGCAAATCCGTTTATCGCGCCTTGCGCATTCGAGGCTACGGTCGCATCGATCTTCGCGTCACGCCGGAAGGCGAGATTGTCATCTTAGAAGCTAACCCCAATCCAAATCTCGACCGCGACGACGAGTTCGCCCAATCCGCGATGAAGGCCGGTCTCACCTATCCCAGACTCGTGCAACGAATCCTTAAGCTCGCGCTCACGGCCGCCCACTGAAGCCGGACCGAAATACAAGCGAATGACACCGCGACCGCTCGCTGTATTCTGTTTCTCCCTGGTCTTCGCGGCGAACCCCGGAATCTATTCGTTCGTCTCTACAGCGGCGGACGATTTTAAGCCCCGCGTATTTATATTGCATCCCGACGAACTGCTTCGAGCCAGGGAGCGAATCCGCGATGACGACCCTGCTCTGCTGCCCGCATTCAGTCGTCTCAAGGGCGACGCGGATCGCGCCCTTGGCGGCGGCACCTATTCGGTCGTGCATAAAAAGCTCGCCCCGCCCAGCAGCGATAAGCACGACTACATGAGCATAGCGCCCTACTGGTGGCCCAATCCGAACACTCCGAATGGCCTTCCCTACGTACGTCGGGACGGTGAAGTCAATCGCGAGCGCGACGCAACGTCAGATCGAAAGCATCTCGATAGCTTGGTCCAGAGCGTTAAGACTCTCGGGCTCGGCTACTTTTTCACGGGAAGAGAAGAGTACGCTGCGCACGCGGCGAAATTGCTGCGCGTCTGGTTTCTGGACGATGAAACGAAAATGAACCCGCATCTTAGATATGCCCAGGCCGTGCCCGGGCGCAATACAGGTCGCGGCGCAGGCATCATCGAGACGCACAACTTGCCGGAGCTCATCGACGCCGTCGGGTTATTGAACAGTTCGAAGTCGTGGACCCCAATCGATCACAAGCGGTTGCAGGATTGGTTCGGCGCGTATCTCATCTGGCTCACCGATAGCGCCGAAGGAAAAGCTGAATCCAACGCCCAGAATAACCACGGCAGCTGGTACGACGTCCAGGTGGCTTCCTATGCACTCTTCGTTGGACGTGACGAGCTCGCGAAAAAGGTACTCGGCGAATTCCCATCCAGGCGCATCGCCAAGCAGATCGCAGCGGACGGCCGCCAGCCGCACGAGCTGACACGCACGCAGGCGTGGCACTATTCAATTTTCAATCTGGAAGCGCTCTTCGACGCCGCATCTATCGCAGACAAACTCGGAATCGATCTGTGGAGATATGAGACACCGGACAAACGCGGCATTCGCCGCGCCCTGGACTGGCTGGTACCATTCGCCACCGGCAAATCGAAGCGGACGTATAAGGAAATTTCAGAGTTTCAGCCGGAAAAACTTGCGCCGCCGCTCAGACAAGCAGCTCTTCGCGATCGCGACGCCGCTTACGAGAGGGCCGTAAGTAAAATTACCGGCACAACAATTGACCAACGCTGGCAGTTGCTCTACCCAAAAACATCGCCGTAAAGTAGGGGCGGGTTTGAAACCCGCCCCTACAGCTACCGCACGTTTTGCATGACCTACTTTACGCCCTTTGGGTTCTTTGCGGTTAAATGAATCTCTGTTTTCTGTTTCTTTCGTCTGAGGGCGCGATGAATCGCGCCCCTACTTTGTGGCCTTTGCGCTCTGTGGTTAATCCGTATTTCTGTTTCTATTTCCTGCCGATCTTAGCGAACTCTTCGAGGAACGTTCCCGCTTTATAGTTCGGATTGATCTTCGGTTGATCGCCCTTGTAGATGATATTGAGCTCGCCCATGTATTCTTGAATCGGCAGCGGCTTGATCGCGAACACCATGGCCGGCTCGTCACTGGTGATGTGGTGCTGGTGCCAGACCCCTTGGCCGATGTAAAGCGTATCGCCCGGTTTCCAGTCGATGCGCTCTTCGTCCAAGATACTGTAGCCCTGGCCGCGCAAGACGATGATGATCGCTTCGTTGTGCTTGTGCGTCACCGAGTGCGAATGCGGCGGATAGATGTGGCAGTCGACTTCGATGATGCGGTTTTGAAAGCCGAGCTCCTGAGAAACCAGCGGCCCCATCCACACGCCATTCTGCGCTTCCCATTCCACCTTGACATCCTCGCCCTTGATCGCCTTGCGGCCCGCCTTGCGTCGCGCGATGTCCGCTTTGACTCGCTCAGCGCGTGATTTGAATAACGAGCTCTTTCCTTCGAACCATTTTTCATTGTTCTCATGATCCGCCATATCTAAAATCCTTTCTCGGCAAAATTAATTCCAAATTCTTGTTATATGCGGCGCTATCGCTTGTCAAGAAAATGAAAGTATAAAGCGTGAGGAGCCTCCTCGGAAAAAAGCTCCTGGATGAGATCTGTATCTGTTAAAATGCAGCCCCAAGGTGGGATCAATCTATCGTGGTGGAACGGAGTATTCAGCAAAATGGAAGTAGTCGTCATATATTTGATCATGGGTGCCTTGGCGGCATACGCGCTGTACTTGACTTTTCGCGGGCGCAACGCCGGCGTGGTTGAGCCCACCCTCGGCTTGTTGAACGTCGGAGGAGATAGTTTCATTCCCTTGCTTGAGCAGGATCGTACCGCCCTGAGTCCGCTTTTCTCGAAGATTGAAATGGCGGCCGGTTATCAAATACCCAAATGCAGCGTACTGTTCGTCTACGCTGACGTCGCGCCTGACGGTTCGTTAGGGCTTGGCGGCAACGTCACAATAAGGCATTTAGCCGAAAAAGCGGGCGCTTTCATTGCCGTGCTCGCTTCGAACAGTATTTCGGAGCACGCGATCGCTGCGGCGAAGTTGCCCGGGCCGAAACGAGCCAATCTCGTGTGGACGCTTGATCGCAAAGGTGAAGCGTTCTGCCGGTTCTTTAAAGAACTTTTCACTCGGATGAACGCCGGTAAATCGATGCCGCGGGCATGGAACGCGATAGCTCCCCAATACCGACACGAGGCGCACCACGATCTTCCAGTCACGATCTGCCAGATGGAAGCGGGGCAAGTGCGCTTCCGGTCATCGTAACGGCGGAGGTCGACGAAAGCGGATTATCATCGCCGAGAGTGAGGCACGCTCATGTCATCGACAGCCACATCGTTGACGTTTCAAGCGAAGATAGCTTTGTCGAATCCTTTCGGAGATCTGGAAATAGCCTTGCGTCGAACTGCAGGGATCAGATCACAGAGATTAGAATAGGTTTTCACGCCACAGGTTGGGCTGCGCGCGGCGAACCCCATCGATCGGCTTATTCCGTCTTCCGAAGCTCGCTCGCGATGTGCTGGACTTCGTCCATCACGCGCAGCAGATTACCGCCCCAGAGTTTGCCGATTTCCTCTTCCGTGTAACCGCGACGAACAAGCTCCAACGTCACGTTGAACGTTTCGCTGGCGTCGTTCCAACCCGTTATACCGCCACCGCCGTCGAAATCCGACGTAATGCCGACGTGATCGAGTCCGATCAATTTCACCGCGTAGTCAATGTGATCGATCAAGTCCTTCACTGACGCCGGTGGGTCACCCGGATATTCTTTGTCAATGATCGCCAGCTTGTTTTCGAATTCTTCCCGACCTTCGGCGGTAAGCTGCGCCACGGCCGCGCGCAGGCTGCCGCGTTGTCCGCGTGGCGGCGGCTCAGGCAAATTAAACTCCCTTCTGAGCGTGGCGAGGGCCGCCATTCTTTCCGGCGAGTCCGGCTTCGGCGTCTTGATAAATCCGCTATAGGCGACCACTTGCATAACCCCGCCGCTTTTTTTCAGCGCTAGGAGTTGCTCGTCATCCATGTTCCGGCTCACATCGCACAGCGCGCGCACGGCGGAATGCGAAGCGATAATCGGTGCCTTCGACAGCTCCAGTGTCTGCATCATGGACGCTTTCGACGGATGAGAAACGTCGATCATCAGGCCCACCTTATTCATCTCGGCGATGACCTGCTTGCCGAGTGGCGACAGGCCGTTCCACTTCCATCCGTCCCGCTCGCCGGTGTTGGAATCGCAGAGCTGGCTGTGGCCGTTATGCGAAAGCGACAGGTAGCGCCCGCCGCGATCGAAGAATTCCTTAACCCGACCGATCTCCTCGCCGATCGGATAACCGTTTTCAACGCCGATGAGCGCAGCTTTCTTTCCCTTCGCTTTGATCCGCCGGACGTCATCGGAAGTGATTGCTAATTCGATTTTGTCCGGTGCAAGCTCTTTAGTGAGTCGATGAATCGCTTCGAATTTTTCGATCGCTGCGCTATAAGCACGCTCGTAACCCGAGCGCTTAAAGGCGTCGGGATCGCGCGCCTCGGTTGTCTGGCCGACGTAAACGACGAGAAATACCGCGCTGACACCGCCGTCGAACATCTTCGGTAGATTGAACTGGTTATCCAGCCGCTCTGTGTAGTTGTGCTCGGCGGTAAAATTGGTAACGGCGATATCGACATGCGAGTCGAGAATGATCACGCGCTCATGAATGGCTTGAGCCGTCTTGATAAGTTCCGCATCGATCGGCGCATGCTGCGCCAAAACCAAGGAGTGTGGTCCAGCGAGAGTCATGACAGCGCAGCAGACAAGCGGGATGAGTTGTAAAAGTTATAACGTATCACAATTTTGCGCCTAGCGGTGCGCTGCGCACTCCGTCAACTTTCCTCTACTGATCCAAACACATCGCCCGGAGTTCAGAATCATACCAGCTGGGTTCAATGAGATACAGTAGCATAGACCGGAACGATTTTTTCGGACGCCTAGCTTGATCACTTACCGGCGTACATCGCTTTGACGACGTCTGGTCATTTTATCCCTTAAAATCGCGCTCTCCTTCACGCAGATTGATCGTCATCCTGACACAGCGCAATTCGATTCCGGACATTAGGCGGTGAGTCGTGCCCTGTTGCCGTTGACATCGCATAGCCAGATAGAACGGCACGGCAGTGAGCGACGCATCGAGCCACAGAGCGTCCAAGCCCTGACTGCGAGCTTCATCACACGCGTATTTAAACAGAGCCTTGCCGATGCCCCGTCGAGCATAGTCAGGGTTCACGTAAACTGCTTTGAGTTCGCTGGTCTTGTTGTCGTATTCGGAAAAGCCCACCACTTTGCTGTCCAGTTCCGCTACGAAAAGACGACCCAGCGAAATGGGCTTCAAATAATCCGTTGCCCTACATGGACCGGCCCATGCCTCAATCTGAGTTTGATCATAATTCACCGAACAAAGCTCTCTTATGGCCCGAGTATGAGCTTCGTAGATCGATGAACAATCAGGCGGCACAGCTTTGCGGATCATAATCATCTTCAAGGTTCAGTTGCTGTTGTCTGCTGCCTATTTATTGTTATGCGGCGCGATCGAAAAACTATCTGTCAGAACGCGCAATCTAGACGGATCATGTAGCGTCGCTTTGTTCTGGACTCAGCCAGATAGTGCTCCGCATATGGGTAGTCATCAGGCATTGTCACGGTTTCCACGTATTCAGCCCCGGCCAGCTCTATCGATCGACGTGACGCGTAATTGTCAACATCACAGGTCAGCCAAATCGGATTGAGTTTATGGTGCGCAGCAATCGGCAAGAGCAAACTGCAACTTCTGGCCGCGAAATGGTGGCCGCGAAACCCCTCATGAACATTAAAACCGATATTCCCGCGAAAGTAACGTTCATGATGAGTGACACCAATTCGAAAGTTGATGCCACCCATGACCTCAGTCGAAGATACGTTAACCATTTCGAAGCTGTAACATGGTGAGAAACCTTTGCCGTGATCTGCGGGTATCTTTTTACGGAGTTTGAGGATCAACTCAGCATTGACAAGAGTGGGTAAAGTCTCTAAAAATTCAATATCGAAGACCTTTTCCCGTCGCACGATCAAT
>DASXSW010000617.1:0-4722 GCA_036505755.1 Binatia bacterium
TCCGACGATGTCCTGCGAGGTGCAATTATTCGAGGCCAGGGAAGCGACACGGCTTCACCGCCACACCAGCACGGCGATTTATCATGTTTTTAGAGGTGAAGGCCGAACCAAGGTCGGCGAAGGCTATCTCGAGTGGAAAAAAGGCGACACCTTCGTCGTGCCGCTTTGGCAGTGGCACGGGCATGAAAATCTTGCGAACGATGACGCGATTCTTTTTTCGATCAATGATCGGCCGGTAATGGAGTCGCTGCAGCTCTACCGGGAAGAATCGGCAAGCTGACTCTCATCGCGATCCGGAAGGGATGGCCTCTCCAACGAAAATCAAACTCGCCAGTCGCGCCTATGACGGCGTACTGCCGATCCTCCGCAGCCAGATAGGAATACCCGGATTTGAGTTTGAAATTACCGAAACTGAAGATGTGCCGGCAATGTTCTCGGGTATGTTTCGGGGGCAGTACGACGTCTCTGAGATGTCGCTTGGCGAATTGATCTACTATACTTCCAGGGACAAAGCCGACTTTGTCGCGATTCCGGTCTTTCCCTCGCGCGTGTTTCGTCACGGCTTTATTTTTATTCGTAAAGATTCGAACATCAATCGACCGGCAGATTTGAACGGCAAAAAGATCGGCTTTCTCCGCTGGGTGCAGACCGCATCGATCTGGATGCACGGTATGCTGATCGACGAATACGGCGTGTCGGCGAAAGAAACCGAATGGTGCGCTGCGTCGATGCATCATTGGGACGAGCATGATTCGGACGCGACCATCGAACCGCGCGACGGCTCGGTGATTCGCTTGATTCAAAACCGCGGCAGGAATACCTCCGAGCGTGCTTGCCGCGCGCTCTTCGATGGCGAGGTCGACGCGTTGGGTGTTACCGAGTCACAGCTGGCGACTTTGCTCGCCGACGGTTCGGTACGGAGGCTGTTCGAGAACTCCCACGAGGTCGAGGTAAGTTATTTTCGAAAGACGAAAATCTTGCCGATCATGCACGTCATGGCACTGCAAAAGCGCCTGGTCGAAAAATTTCCCGAGCTGCCGGAAAAGCTGTTTCATCTTTATGCGGAGGCAAAACGCTGGGCGCAGCACTGGCGCCGGGCGATCCCCAGTCTCGTCGAGGCCTGGCCCAACTACTATCTCGCCGACGAGAGGCAAATCTTTCATACTGATCCGTGGGCCTACGGTTTAGAAGCTAACCGGCACGTGCTCGACAAATTCCTCGCCTACTGTTACGACCAAGGCGTTACGGCGCGAGGTATCGCTCCTGAAGAGATTTTTGATTCTAGCACAGTCAAGCTGGTCGAATAATTTTCGCAGTTCATCAAAAGGAGTTTCCTATGGCGACGGCGACCGCGACGGCAAGTAACCCTACCACGACGAATCCTTGCGACCTGCGCGACTGGCTCAAGGAAGTCAAACGACTCGAACAACTCGAACACATCTCCGGTGCCGACTGGGACCTGGAGATCGGCGCACTGACGGAAATCATTCTTGAAAGAATACCAACGCCGCCGGCGATCATCTTCGACAACGTTCCCGGGTTTGATCCCAATCGCCGCGTACTTTCGAATATGCTCGAAACTTTGGAGCGCACGGCATTGACGCTGAACTTGCCGGCGGATTTGAAAACCATTCCTTTGATCGATGCATTGCGTGCTCGATTGCGCGCAATGCAGCCGATCAAACCCAACAGCGTTTCCACCGGTCCGGTATTTGAAAACGTCGAGCGCGGCGATGAAATTGATCTGACGAAGTTTCCCGTGCCGCGCTGGCACGCGGGTGACGGCGGACGCTATCTGGGTACGGCCCATCTCGTCATTACCAGCGATCCTGAAACCGGTATCGAAAACGTTGGTTGTTATCGCGTTATGCTGCACGACAAGGATAAGGTTGGCTTGTATATCTCGCCCGGCAAGCACGGCAAAATGCATTATGAAAAGGCGATGAGGGCGGGCAAGTCTTTTCCGGTGGCGATGGCCTTCGGGCAACATCCCTTGTTATTCATCGCCTCGTCTCAGGCAGTTCCTTTCGGCGTGAACGAGTATGATTGGACCGGCGGACTGCTCGGCCAACCAATCGACGTGATAAAAGGACCGCTGACCGGGCTCCACTTTCCGGCCAATGCGGAGATCGTCATCGAAGGAGAAATCATTCCGGGCGAATCCATGCAGGAGGGTCCTTTCGGTGAATGGCCCGGCTATTACGCCAGCGCGCAGCGTGCCGAACCTTTTGTCCGGGTCAAAGCGCTTTACTATCGCAACGACCCGATCATCTGCGGCGCAGCGCCATTTAAGCCGACGATCCACGGCATGTACCGCTCTTGCTTGCGTGCCGCGACCGTCTGGAATGGCATGGAGCAAGCAGGCGTGCCGGATATCAAAGGCGTTTATCTGCCGCCGCCGGCGCAGCGCTTTATGATCGTGGTGGCGATCAAACAGAGATATCCGGGTCATGCAAAGCAGGCTGCCTTGGTTGCCTGCCAGTGCCACGCCGGCGCCTATTTAGGTCGTTATGTCGTCGTCGTGGACGACGACATCGACATCACCGATGTCAACGAAGTGCTATGGGCAATGGCCACGCGTTCCGACCCGGCAACTTCCGTGGATATTCTCCGGCGCACTTGGAGCGGCCCTCTTGACCCGATCATCCAGCCCGAGCAAAAGGGCCATAACTCGCGGATGATCATCGAAGCAGTGCGGCCATGGGAATGGCGCGATAAATTTCCCGCCACCAGTGCCATCAGCGATGAAACGCGACAAAAATATTCGACAAAATGGCAACGCCAACTCGCGCAGGTCCAGGCGCGCCATACGCTAGGGCGAGGGCGCGGAGATTAAGAATCGCGACTAATTCGTCAGAGGCTTTGTCAAAGTTGTCTTTAGCCCGCCTTCAAGGCGACTCTTCGGCATCAGTTCTCCTGCTTTTTCCTCACAATGGAAGTGGTCTAATTTGCCGATTTTAGGCGCTCAGCGGCCGAAACCGAACTAGTTGGCCAATTTTGTCCGCAGTAGGTGCACCGTCGCGCTTTTGGGTGGTTAGTTACATTTTTCCGCCTCGCCAAGGAAATCTTTGGAAAAATCGAGCCTTATCGAATGTAGGGGGACTTCTAAAGCGGTTTGGCATAAGACCTGCTCCTACTCCCCAGTCGGTGATAGTCACCAGACATTTTGTTTAACAAAAGGAGAATGATCAGATGGAAGAAATCATGACACCTTCAGAAGTCGCCGCGCTGCTCAAGATACATCTCAAGACGGTGTATAAGCTCGCTGAAAAAGGCGTGATTCCGGGTAACCGCATCGGACGCAGCTGGCGCTTCAGCCGGAGTGACGTCCTGGAGCTAGTCTCTACGAAGTCGATGGGCTTGTCTGAGAGCGCCGATCCCGTGATGCGCTCGGCAGCAGGCGGTGCGAAGTAATTCAGCTTTGGCTCTCGGTTAGTTGAGTGGAAGATCTGGATCCAATCAAGCAGCTGCAGAGTCTCATCGATGACCGGGGCAAGGTGCTGGAAAAAATATCCAGCATTCATTCCGCTCTAGGTTCGATCATCGATTCGACCGGCTCAACGCCGCCGGCGCCGCAAGCGCCACCGGAAGCTGTACCCACCAGGCAGGACAAATCCATTCAGGTTGCCGAAGATCGCTTGTACGACCGGCTAGTTCAAACACTGCATGATATGCAAGCGCAGATCGAAGAGCGGGTGCGGCCGTTGGCGCAGCAAACGGTCGAGGTAGAAATACAGCGCTTGCGCGAACAGTCGAGACAGAATCAAACCGCGTTGGTTGAGTGCCTCGCGCGTATTGACCAAGGCATCTTAAGCTGTATCGACCGTATCGGCGAGTATCAAAGCGGACACGCGGAACTCCTGAAGCTTAACCAGCGTCTTGCCACGCTCGGCGCCGATCCCCAACCTCTCCCCGACCACTGGCCGACGCAGAATGCCAGTGAGATGATTCATTTCCGTCTCGAAGAGTTACGCCTCAAAGGCAAAATCTAAAATCCATTCCGACAGGCATTAGTCCGGTATTAATTCGCTCGATCCGGTCGTTAGTTTCTGCCGCTTTCGCTAAACGGACGTCGATCAGCGCCAGTTGACCAGCGGCAATGGCTTTCAGCCCGCGTTGCAAAGCCGCGCGGACTTCGCCGGGCTCTTCGACTTTTTCGCCGTAGCCGTCAAATGCGCGGGCTATTGTCGCGTAGTCCGGACTCGGATTGATCGATATACCGACGAAGTCCTGGTTCTTTACGGCAAAGCCGTCTGGGAAGAAGCGCGGCACGCCGGACTTTTGCGAATGATAGCCATAATTATTGTAGAGCACGATCATGATCGGCAAATTGTGTTCCTGACAAACACCCAGCGCTGCGAGTCCCGGGTCGTAATTATATGCGCCGTCGCCGATCAAGCACAGCACCGGCCGTTTCGGATGCGCCGCTTTGACACCGAGAGCAGTACCCGTGCCGGTGCCGAGGCCGCCGATGCAGCCGGCGAAAAACGTTCCCGGCTTGAGCATGTCGAGATAGCGATGGATCGACAGTCGATGGGTGATGGTTTCTTCGACGACGATGGCATCGGGGGGTATGACCTGCGCCAATTCGTAGGTGACCCAACGGGTGTCGATGGGTTTCTGTTCTTTGCGACGTACGGCGTCTTCCTTCCAACTCGCCCTGCGCGCATCGTGTCGGCCGCGCCAGGTTTCGGCGCGGCGCGCGGCGTCGCCGGTTCCTTT
>DASXSW010000618.1:0-5038 GCA_036505755.1 Binatia bacterium
AACCAAGGAGATAGCAGAAAAGCAGGCAGCTAGCACGGACAAAGATTTCCATAGCCAATCAAGTTGCAACCATGCAAGCCACGTAACTACTGTTCCCGACGAAATACACAAGACGGCAGCCTTGACGCCTAAGTCGTAATAGTAATAGTGCCTTGCCATGTGACGCCAGTAACACGAGTTCATGTCGGCATCTAGGAGCGAGTCCCAGATTTGTCTCTCCTGGCCGGGTGTGATCCCAGCCATAGGAGTGTCTTGGTAGCGAAACGGTAGCAGGCTCAAACCCTACCTTCCCTAAGTACTTGTAATCTAACTACAGCCGCTCACCGCGCCGCAGTTCAGGCACTTATAACAAGCGCCGCTGCGGATCATGATCGCGCCGCAGTCGGGGCAAGGCGGCGCGTCCTGCTGGTAGAGGCTCGTGATGCTGCTGATGCTCGCGACCGGCGCGCCGCCGCGCGGCGGGTGCGACGCTATCGAGACGACCTTCTTGTGATGGACTTCTTCTACTACTGGCTCATGCTTGACGATACCGACCTCTTGCTGCGCATCGCCGTCGAGAAACTTGGTCGCAAGCCAACGGAAAATATAATCCATGATCGACTTGGCCATCGGGATATCGGGGTTTTTGGTGAAACCCGATGGCTCGAAACGCATATGACTGAACTTGTCGACCAGCACCCGGAGGGGCACGCCATATTGCAGGGCCATAGAGATCGCCGTCGCGAAAGAGTCCATCAAACCGGAGATCGTCGAGCCTTCTTTGGACATGGTGATGAAGATCTCACCGGGCTGGCCATCTTCGTAAGTGCCGGCAGTGATGTACCCCTCATGTCCGGCGATATCGAACTTGTGAGTGATCGACCGCCGCTCGTCGGGCAGCTTGCGCCGTAGCGGTCGCGGCTCGTTGCTCTCCGCTGCTTCAACCTTATTCTCATCTTTATCTCTGGAAGTGTTCAGTGGCTGAGTTCGCTTCGATCCGTCGCGGTAGATCGCCACCGCCTTGAGTCCGAGTTTCCATGACTCCGTATAGGCGTGCATGATGTCTTCCACCGTGGCGTCGGTGGGCATATTGATCGTCTTCGAAATGGCGCCGGAAATAAACGGCTGGACCGCGCCCATCATCTTGACGTGGCCCATGTAGTGGATCGTGCGGCTGCCGCTTACGGGCTTGAAAGCGCAGTCGAACACCGCGAGATCATCGTCCTTGAGATGCGGCGCGCCTTCGATGGTTTCGTGCTCTTCGATGTATTCGACGACTTCCTGGATCTGTTTGACATCGTATCCCAAGCGTCTCAAAGCGCGCGGCACGGTGTTGTTGACGATCTTTAGCAGCCCGCCGCCCACCAGCTTTTTGTACTTGATCAGTGCGATATCGGGCTCGACGCCGGTGGTGTCGCAGTCCATCATGAAGGCGATGGTGCCGGTCGGCGCCAAGACTGAAATTTGCGAATTCTTCACGCCATGCTGCTCCGCTTCGGCGCAGGTCTGATCCCATGCGTCACGAGCGGCAGTGAGGAGCTCCAGTGGCACATGCGACGGTGAAATCTTGTACGCCTGCGAACGATGCTTATTCAGGACGCGGAGCATTGGCTGGCGATTGACTTCGAAACCGGCGAACGGCTCGACGGCGGCAGCGGCGCGCGCAGATTGCAGATAACCTTCGCCCGACATCAGAGCTGTCACGGCTGCCGCGTAGGCGCGGCCGCCTTCGGAGTCATAGGGAAGGCCCAAGGACATCAATAGCGCACCGAGATTGGCGTAGCCCAAGCCGAGCTCGCGAAAGGCGTGGGCATTGGCGGCAATTTCAGCCGTCGGATAGGAAGAATTATCGATGAGAATATCCTGCGCCAGGATCACGATGTCGACCGCGCGCCGGAAAGACTCCGTGTCAAAGACGCCATCTTCGCGTAAATACTCGAGCAGATTCAGCGATGCTAAATTGCAGGCTGAGTTGTCCAAGTGCATGTATTCGGAGCACGGATTGGAGGCGTTGATACGCGCCGTGTTCGAGCAGGTATGCCAGTCGTTTATCGTGGTGTCGTACTGCATGCCCGGATCGCCACAGAAATAGGTGCTCTCGGCGATCATGCGCAAAAGGTCGCGGGCCTTGTAGGTGTCGCAAGGCTGCCCCGTGGTGACGTACTTGGTTTTCCATTCGCGGTCTTCCTGTACTGCGTGCATGAACTCATCGGTCACCCGAACCGAGTTATTGGCATTCTGGAAAAACACGCTGCCGTAGGCCGGGCCGTCTAGGCTGGAATCGTAACCCGCTTCGATTAGCGCCCAGGCTTTTTTTTCTTCTTCGACTTTACACTTAATAAATTCCTCGATGTCCGGGTGATCGACATCTAAAACAACCATCTTCGCCGCCCGCCGGGTCTTGCCGCCGGATTTGATCACGCCCGCAGAGGCATCAGCAGCTTTCATGAATGACACCGGTCCGGATGCCGTTCCGCCGCCGGCCAACTGTTCCTTGGAAGAGCGAATCTTGGAAAGATTGACGCCGGAGCCGGAGCCGCCTTTGAAGATGACGCCTTCCTTGCGGTACCAATCTAGAATGGAATCCATGGTGTCATCCACCGCCAGAATGAAGCAGGCGGAGCACTGCGGCTTTTCTTCAATGCCGCAATTAAACCATACCGGACTGTTAAAACAGGCCTTTTGATGAAGCATGATGTGGGTCAGCTCATCGGAGAAAGCCTGGGCATCTTCTTCGGTGGCAAAATAGCCATCTTTTTTGCCCCAACTGGCGATGGTTTCAACCACTCGGCTGATCATCTGGCGCACGCTATGCTCTCTTTGCGGCGTCCCCAATGGGCCACGAAAATATTTCGAGACGACCACTTGTGTCGCCATTAAAGACCATGCTTTGGGAATCTCGACATTCGACTGCTCGAAAACGACCTTGCCCTTTTCGTTGGCAATAGAAGCCGTACGTAGCTCCCATTCAATTTCGTCATAAGGGCTTATCCCTGCGCGGCTAAAATACCGCGGTATTTTAAGACCCGTTGTCCGGACCGCTCCGCGAGAGACACCCAAATCGGCCGCCTGAGACGTAATACCTGCCATGGTCTATTTCCCCCTTCTCCGTTCCTTAGCTCGCAATATATGGTGTGATCAAATTTAGGAGTGCACTATATTTGGTATTCTTAGAGACAATTATTATCGTTGTCAATAAAAATTTTCAACGGATCAATTTGTTGAGATTTTTCGCCACTTTTCATGATTTTGGGGAAATCCTGGGCGACCAATAAGACCAACTGGCGTCTTCGGGCGGTATCTGCTAGAGTTTTTCCCCTGCGGCAATATGGCTAAGAAAAACCCACAGTTAGAGCGTGTCGGGGAGGTTCTCGATCAGTCCCTGAAACGGCTTGACTTGGCGCCACGGCTTGACGAATACAGCGTCTGGCCGATTTGGAACGAGATCGTCGGCAAAACCATCGCGCGCAACGCCCAGCCCGAAAAAATTCGTAACGGCACTCTCTTCGTAAAGGTCACAAGCCCGGTGTGGATGCAGCAATTGCAGTTCATGAAAAGCATGATCGCCGACAAGCTCAATCAGCGCCTCAAACAAGACATCGTGAAAAATATTTTTTTTATGGTTGGCCGGGTCGACCCGGCAGCGGCAGAAGCAACACAGGAATCTCACGCCGAGGAAGCGAATGTAACCTCATCGGAGCGGCACGTGAATGACGAGTTCCTGGCGGGGATTGATGATCCGGAAATTCGCGCCGCATTTAAAAGGCTGCTAAAAAGTTTTGCTCGGCGCAAATCGAAAGCATAAAAGAATAAAGTACGCGTTGTCGTTCTCCGGATAACCTAAATCCGACACTCGAGGCCTGAAACTGACTTTTTCGTTCCCGCGATCATCGCGGCGACTTCGTTTGTGTATTCCTTGCCGTGCCGATAAATCGTTAACGGCGCGAGCACCTCGACGCCGCTCCTTCCGCCTTTAACCCCTTCGACCAAAACCAAAGAAGCTTCGGTATCGGCGAACGAATGAACCATGCGCAATCTTTTGGGTTCGATCCGGGCCTGACGCATGGCCACCAGCAAATCAATACAGCGCACGGCTGGATAGACTACCGCCATCCGTCCTTTCACACGAAGCAAGATTGCTCCGGCGCGAAGAAAATCGTTGAGCTCGCCCTGTGTTTCATGGCGCGCAATCTGCTTTTCGTCGTTGGAACTGACTCGGCCACTAACCGGTCGGCGATACGGCGGATTACAGACTACCACGTCGAAACTCATCTCAGCGGCGACATGCTTGCCGGCGCGCACGTCGCCGCTGAGAATCTGAATGCGTTTTTGCAGCCTATTGAGCTCGACGTTGCGGCGCGCGCGCTCGACCATTTTCGCTTGTAGTTCGACGCCGGTCAGTGTAACCGATGGATGAAGGTAAGCGAGGACCAATGCAACGACGCCGTTTCCGGTTCCGAGATCGACGATCTTCTCCCGTTGTTTAACCGTGACAAAGTGCGCCAACAGTAATGCGTCAAGGGAAAAGCGATACCCCGCCACGCTCTGATACAGCGCGATTTGGCCGTTAAACAGCGCATCAAACGTTTCGTCGGAGCGCGTCATAAAAATTTCTCCAATGATTCGACCGAGTGGCTTCGATTTGCGTGGACATTCCGCTTGACTTCTGGCGGCCCACCACGTTCCCGCGGCGCTCTTTGAATTCTAATTCCTGAACTCGATTCTTGAAAAATGCCGACTATTCTGTAATAGCCTTGATTCTAGTAACACGCATCATCCCAGCACAAAACATGACTTTTTTGATCGGTCAAATCGGCCGCTACGCGATCGAGCAGACGGCCGGCGTGGGGCGAACCTTTTTGTTCCTGCTTTCCGCCTTCGCTTGGGCTTGCCGTCCACCGACGAGGATTCGCCTGATCATCTATCATATTCGCACCATCGGCGTGGAGTCGCTTTCGGTCGTCATCCTTTCCGGCGTTTTTACCGGCATGGTGATGGGCCTGCAAGGCTACTACAGTCTGAGGAAATTTAACGCCGAAAATTTTCTCGGTTCCGCCGT
>DASXSW010000619.1:0-8850 GCA_036505755.1 Binatia bacterium
TCACCCCCGATCCATCCGGACCACACTTTCCGCGGGGGTAATTTTAACGGATTTCCCTTCCAAGTCAAGTAATTGACTTTAAAAATGAACAATTTGGAGGCATTTGGCGAGTCGCTGAGCAGAGTTTGTCTAGGGCTGCAATTCGAACCCCAATGATTTTCCGGTCAGCTGAGCAGATTGCTTGAGATCGGCAGATCGTCCAAGAGACTCATCATAAGAAACACTGAACCGTCACACATCTACCGCGACCTGAGTTTCCGCAGCCGGTCGGGAAAATCCGAAATCAATCCCTGCACCCCCATTGCTGCAAACGCTTCGAGATCCCGAAGCTCATTGACGGTCCAAATATAGACGTCGACTCCCTCCGCCCACGCGTGCTCCAGAAAATTCCGCGACGCCAGCTCCTTTTGAACGTGGATCGAGGTCGCCCCCAGCCGTTTGACGGCTTCAAACGGATCTTCCTTCACGTGCGAACCAAAGAGAATGCCCAGAGAGGCTTCCGGCGCCAGATCCCGTATCCGAGCAAGACAACGATAATCGAAGGAACAGCATAACGTCCGATCCAAATAGTCGTAATGACTTAATGTGAACAAGATTTTGAGTTCAATACCGGGCACCGAGTGCGGATACGATTTGATCTCCAAACACAGATCGGCGTTGCCGTCAATGGCCTCTAACGCTTCCTCGAGGGTGAGGATGCGTTCTCCTCTGTACGATTTCCCTTTCCACCGGCCGATATCGAGCGCCTTCAGTTGCTCGAGCGTCTTATCCTTCACCGTACCTCTGACACCGGCCGTGCGCATCAAACTCTCGTCATGGAAGACGACGACGTGACCGTCCCGAGTCATTTGGCAATCGAGCTCGATCATATCGGCGCGTGCCTCGATCGCTTTTACGAAAGCAATCTGCGTGTTTTCCGGATATTCACCCGACGCGCCGCGATGCGCTATCTTCTTCAAGGCCGCCATCTATTGAGATCGAGTTTTGGAATGCAGTCAAACTTCGCTCAGAAGAGTGAGGCCACGGATCGGGAAAATAGGTTCAAGTACCGCTGCGCAGATGAATCAAAAATTCTCTGTTGCCCTTCGGGCCGATAAGCGGCGATTCGATCACGCCGCCGAGGACCGAGTAACCGAATCCGACTGAAGCCTCTCTAATGTCTTCGATCACTCGGAGATGCTCTTCACGCGAGCGCACCACTCCGCCTTTTCCCACCTTGCCCTTGCCGACTTCGAACTGCGGTTTGATCAGTGCCACTACATCGCCGTTGCCAGTGAGAAGTGTTCTTACTTGAGGCAACACTAACTTGAGTGAAATGAAAGATACATCGATAGTCGCGAGTTCGGCGCGTCGCGGCAACCGGCTCACGTCGAAATAACGAATATTGGTCTTTTCGAAAACTACGACGCGGGGATCGTTTCTGAGCTTCCACGCCAGTTGACCATAACCGACGTCGATGGCAAAAACATGCGCTGCACCGTGGGCTAGCAAACAGTCGGTGAACCCGCCGGTGGATGCTCCGATGTCGAGAGCGGTTTTATCTTTGATGAGGATGGCGAACTCATGGAGCGCCTTTTCGAGCTTGAGCCCGCCGCGGCTGACGTAAGGGGAAGTCGATCTGAGACGAATCTCAGCACTGATATCTATGGAAACGCCGGCCTTGGTGACGGGCAGATCGTTGACAAGAACTTCGCCGGCGAGAATCCTTCGGCGACCATCCTCGCGGCTAGTAACGAGTTGGCGGTCGACCAGCAGCAGATCTAAGCGCTCCCTCTTTCCCATCCCTCCCTGCTTTTCTTCTTCGCTCGACGGACCATCTGGAGCGCTGCTTGTGCGATTGCGTCTTTGTCGAAGCCGCAGATTTTTCTAAGCTCGTCTTGCGTACCATGTGCAATAAATCGGTCCGGCACGCCGAGCCGCTTGACCGAAACACCGCTGATTCCTTCATCGGCTAAGAATTCCACAAGCGCGCTGCCGAAGCCGCCGCCAATCATGTGATCCTCCACGGTGATCACTCTGGGAACGCGGTTCAATAAGTCACGAAACAGGTCTTTATCCAGCGGCTTGACGAACCGGGCATTGACCACCGCGGCATTGATTCCGAGGGGTACCAAATCCTCAGCCGCCCTAAGTGCCGGGATAGCCGGCTGACCGATGGCGGCGATTACCACGTCAGTACCGTCGCGCAACAACTCACCCTTGCCAATCTCCAGGTTTTTCGCTTCGGCGTCCAATTTCATACCCCAACCCTCGCCGCGTGGATAGCGCAACGAAATCGGACCAGAATGGGCAACAGCCGTATGAAGCATGTGCTGGAGCTCGTTTTCATCCTTGGGCGCCATGATGACGATATTGGGAATTGAACGCATGTAAGCGAAATCAAACACGCCGTGATGGGTTGGCCCGTCCGCGCCGACGAGCCCTCCACGATCTAAGGCGAAGACAACATGCAGGTTTTGCAGACACACGTCGTGCAGGATCTCGTCGTAACCTCTCTGCAAAAATGTCGAATATATCGCCACGACCGGAATATAGCCTTCTGTTGCCATGCCCGCCGCAAACGTCACCGCGTGCTGCTCGGCGATGCCGACATCGTAAGTCCGTTCGGGAATTTCGCGGGCGAGCTTGTCGATACCGGTGCCGCTGCCCATGGCAGCGGTTATTCCGACGATTTTCGGGTTCTGTTTGGCCAAGCGCAGCAGGGATTGGCCAAACACTTCGGTGTAGGTCGGAATCGGCCCTTTTTCTTTCTTAGCTTTACCGGTCAAGACGTGAAACGGTGTCACCGCGTGAAATTTAATCGGATCCTTCTCCGCCGGAGGATAACCTTTGCCCTTGGTCGTCATTACGTGCACGAGCGTAGGGCCTTCGATCTTTCTGACGTTTTCGAGAGTGGTGATCATCTCACTGATGTTGTGACCGTCAATCGGGCCGACGTATTGAAACCCCAAGCTCTCGAACAGAAATCCTGGCGTCACCAATCCCAAGAAGCAATCACGAATCTTGCGCGCCACGTGTTTGAGATTCTCTCCGCTCGGCAGGCTGCGCAGCAAGTTCGACAAATTCTTTTGCAATCGCACACCGAGATCGGTGGTGAATTGCTTGCTGAGAAAGGATGATACCGCCCCGACCCTTGGGTCGATAAAATGCTCGTTATCGTTTAAAACGACGATCAGATCGCGATCGAGGTGGCCGGCCGAGTTGAGTCCCTCGTAGATCAAACCCGCGCTTAAGCCGCCGTCGCTCATCACCGCGACGACTTTGCGTTTGGATCCTTCGAGATATTTCGCTTCCACCATACCAAGCGCCGCAGATATGGACGTGCCGGCATGACCCGCGCCAAAGACGTCGTATTCACTTTCGTCGCGGCTTAGGAAACCGCTCAGTCCACCCAATTGGCGGATCGTCCCGAGCCGATCGCGCCGTCCACTGATCAACTTGTGCGCATACGCTTGGTGGCCCGTGTCCCAGACGATCCTGTCTTCCGGGGTATTGAAGACATAATGAAGCGCCAATGTGAGGTCCACTGCTCCCAGTGTCGAAGCGAAATGACCGCCCACCTCCGATACGACCGAGATTACTTCTTCGCGCATTTCCACGGCGAGCTGGTTCAACTCGTCGATGGTGAGACCCCGTATGTCCTTCGGAAACTGAATCCCGTCGAGTAATCGCGCCATCTCAGTCGTTGATCTCCTCGCCTACTGTTTTCCCATCGCCGTGAATCGCTCGCGCGACGATATGCCGGGCAATCGCTTTGAGAGCAATTGCTTGAGCGCCGTAAGTCGCCAGCTCATCGAGACTGACTTGAAGTAACTCTTTTGGGGTCTCTTTGGCCTGCGGTATGCCAATGACCGGCGGATAGGTCGCCTTTTTACGCTCATTGCGAACCGACTCCGCCCCCTCGCCGGCCGCCGTTTGCCCCAACGCGTCCAAAATATCGTCTGTGATCCGGAAAGCCAAGCCCAAACGTTCACCGTAACGGGTGATCCGGCCAAGGTCAGTGGGCTCCCCCCCCGGGGCCACCTCGCGCCGGCTCGAATCGACGCGAGAATCAATGCGCCAGTCTTGCGAACGTGAATCCACTCAACCGCGGCGAGATCGACGTCTGTATCATTTTCCGCTTCGAGATCCAACGCCTGGCCACCGACCAAACCAGCGACGCCCACGGCATGAGACAATTCAGCCGGCACCCTCCGCGTGACATCGGGGCCCGACATCAAATGAAGCGCTTCGGTCAATAAGCCATCCCCGGCCAGCAAGGCCACGCCTTCGCCAAACACCTTGTGTGCGGTAGGCCTGCCTGACGTAGATCGTCGTCATCCAATGCTGGAAGATCGTCATGAATCAGTGAATAGGCATGAATCAACTCCACAGGACAAGCAAACGGCAACGAAGAACTTTGCGTCGCGCCAAATAGTTCTCCTGTGGCAAGCACGAGATTAGGCCGAAAAATCGTCTGCCATTCTCCGGAGTACTGTTGTGGAGACTGTTCCAGAGCTCTATCGATGGCGGCCCATTGCCTCTGCAGATACGCGTTTAAATCGAACTCATTTAGCCGGTCTGAATTCATCGAATTCGAAATCGCCAACGTAAAGGAAACCGATCGCTCAATTTACCATTGAGGTGGCAGACTCTTCAAATTGAACTTGCGAGACGCTCAATCTGGCGATCTGGACAATTTCTCCCAAGCCGTTTTTACGCGACGAAGGTTCGCTGCTCTGTTCGCAGAACCGGCGGTTGCTGGATTTCCTCAGGATGCCTCTGGTTGAGTTGGCGAGCGTCAATCATCGTCGTTGTCTGCCGCGGGAAGATTTTCAAACACTTTCAATTGCAATTTGCCTTCTTTGTCTTTGACCAGGACTTCGATTCTTTTCTCGACTTCGTTGAGTTTCTGGTAACAGAATTTGACCAACCCCACACCTTTTTCGTAGGCCGCCAGCGATTCCTCAAGCGAAAGCTCGCCAGACTCGATTTGCTCGACGACTTGTTCGATTTCTTCCATCGCCGATTCGAAGTTCTTGCTTGAAACGTCCTTAGGGGCCATGCGCCTTCTCCATTTTTGACAGTGTTTCTGTGTGCTATGTCGGCTCCCAAACACGGGAAATCTTCTTGAGCAACTCAAGGGGATCGATCCGCGCGTTGAGGAGCCGTGCGCCCCAATGAAGGTGCGGCCCCGTGACTCGACCGGTGGCCCCCGACAAAGCGACGACATCGCCTTTTTTCACCATCGCTCCTTCCTCAACCCTGAACTCAGACAAATGAAAATACATCGTAAATAACCCGCCGCCGTGATCCAAAACGACGCTGCCACCGGCAAAGAAAAAATTTCCAACAAGCACGGCGCGGCCGTGATTGCTCGCCACCACTTCCGTCCCTACCGGCGCCGAGAGGTCAGTTCCGGTATGAGGAGCGCGCGGTGTGCCGTTGATGATTCGGCGAAATCCGAAAGAAGATGCCGAAGCCTCGTGAGGCACCGGTCGAACGAATGATCCGTCCCACATCTTATCAGGATTCGGCGCGGCAAAAACGCGCGTAAATGCCGCCTGCTCGCGGCGAATCTCCTCGATTGTTTCCGAACTCATACGATCGAAGTTCGGCGGCACATTGAAAGATTCCTTGCGGAAAGCCTTCGCTTTGATTTTGAAAGGTATTTCGCGGTAGTGCTCATTGCCGCTGGAGTCGGTCGCCTTGAGGAAAATTTTTGACGAGCCGGGCTTTGCCTCGACATCCGCGCCGACAATGGTAGCGAGCATCCCCGGGCCACTGGGATAGAACCCGATCTTCTCGTTGCCGATTTGTCCTTCCACCGCGGCGAGATCGTTACCCATTAGTTTGACCTCAACCAGTTCGCCCTGGTGAACGTCCACCGCTTTAGGCCAAACTATCTTGCCTAAGTCCGCGGCGCGCGCAACCTCGCCGCACAGATGTAGAGCTGCGAAGAACGCCAGCGCGTGTAACGACCTCATCTCACTCCTTCTGTTCGACACGACAAACCGATTTCCCAACCGCGAAGGTAATACGCACCCGATCGCCGATTGCCAGCGCTTCGGCATCTTTCACAATGCATTCATCCGGTAGCTTGTGCGTGATGCTGTAACCCCTATCGAGTACGGCGAGCGGACTGAGAGCACCGAGCTTTCCAGCCCCTTGAGCCAACTGATCTTGGAATCGACGCAACCTATTCTGGAACCTGCGCAGGAGATCTACGGACAAATCGTCTAAGCGCTGCTGATTGTCTCTAAGCGTTCGTCCCGGATCGGCCAGTCTTTTCGCCAAGCTACGGAAAGACTCCCGTGAAACGTCCAACTTGAGCGCCATGTTTCTCAGCAAGTGATCATCAAGCGCGCGCACTTGCTCGAGCAAGTCGACCTTGCGCGGCACGACCATCTCCGCCGCCGCAGTCGGCGTCGGCGCGCGATGGTCCGCGACAAAATCGGCGATGGTAAAATCGATCTCGTGCCCGACGGCGGAAATCACGGGAACATTGGAAGCGAAGATGGCTCGGGCAACCACTTCTTCATTGAAAGCCCATAGGTCCTCGATTGATCCGCCGCCGCGTCCGATGATCATAACATCAACGGCACCGAAACGATTCAAGTCTGCGATTGCGCCGGCAATTTCCCGCGCGGCGCCGTCTCCTTGGACCTTGATGGGACGAATGACGATTCTCCGATCAGGATAGCGGTCGCCGAGAATGCGCAACATATCGTGTAGGGCAGCGCCTCCGTCGGAGGTTGCTATGCCGATTGCGTTTGGCAGAATAGGTAAAGGTCTTTTTCTTTCCGGCGCAAATAGGCCTTCGGCTGCGAGCTTGGCTTTGAGCTGTTCGAAGGCGAGATAGAGCGCTCCCCTCCCTTGCGGTTCCATGTCTTCGACATAAAGCTGCAAGTCTCCCCGCACCGAATACAGACTCACGCGCCCGAAGCACAAGACCGCCATGCCGTTTTCGGGCGTGAAGCGAATTCCTGCACCTTGGCGGCGAAACATGACAGCCGCGATCTGGCTCTTGTCGTCTTTGAGAGTGAAATAAAAATGACCCGATGGCGGCACACGAAAATTAGAGATCTCGCCTTGAACCCACAAAGCAACCAGCTGGGATTCCAACGTTCCCCTGATTTGCTCGTTGAGTTCGCTAACGGTGAGAAACTTGCGCGTCGCAGCGGTGAACAAAGGCAGATCGCACTCTTGCTTAGCGGGTCTTATCATTTCCGCGGTCCAATCTAGCACAAAAAAATTAGCCCTCCGAGGGGAGGGCTAATTGAGCTTGAACCAAACGCACTTGGAATCTGGTCAGTAAAACGTTAGGCCGCCTTCTTCTGCACGATCTGTTTGAAGACATCCCAACTCTTGAGCAGATCGAGCGCCCGCTTAAGTTGTACGTCATTATCGATGGTCTCATCACCTGTCGGTGCAGACTGTGGGATAATCTCCTTTTCTTTATCCTTATCTTTATCCCCGGACTCCGACTGCGGATTGGGAGTTTTCTGTGGATTGAGCAAATGACCCGGCAGATTTTCCTCACGCAACCCCGGCCGTCGACGCTCCTCAACCTTGCCGTCCTGCGCCGGCGCGCTTTCTACGAGAATATCCGGAACAATTCCGGTCGCCTGAATCGAGCGTCCCTTCGGCGTGAAATAACGCGCCGTGGTCAAGCGCAAAGCCGAGTTATCGTCCAGCGGCAAAATGGTTTGTACCGAGCCTTTACCGAAAGTTTTCGTGCCCAACACCACTGCTCGTTTATGGTCCTGCAAGGCACCGGCGACGATCTCCGAGGCGCTCGCACTTCCGCCGTTTACTAAAACGACCATTGGAAAATCTGTCCAGGTACCGTCTTTCTGCGCGAAGTATCTTTGTTTCTGCGACTCGATCCGTCCTTCTGTGTAAACGATCAGTCCCGAGTCTAGAAACATATCCGAGATGCGCACCGCTTGGGTTAACAGTCCACCCGGGTTGTTGCGTAGGTCGAGTACGAGGCCCTTGATGCCGCCCTTTTCCGCTGCCATTTTTTCCAGCATTCTTTGCAGGTCACGATCGCTACGCTCCTGAAACTGCGCCAGACGGACGTAGCCATAACCCGGCTCCAGGTTGCGGCTGCGCACGCTTTGTACGCGTATAACGTCTCGCACCAACGTGAATTCCAAAAGGTCGGGGACAGCTTCGCGTTTGATGGTGAGATTGATCTTAGTCCCCTTGGCGCCGCGCATCTTCTTAACGGCGTCCACCAGTGACATATCTTTGGTGAACTCTTCTTCGATTTTGAAAATTTGGTCCCCAGGCTTAATGCCGGCCTTGGCGGCGGGCGTGTCTTCGATTGGTGAGACCACTGTCAAAATTCCGCTTTTAACCGTGATTTCTATTCCCAACCCGCCGAAACGGCCCTGCGTGTCACTTTGCAATTCCTTGTACAACTCGGGCGTCAGATAGGCGCTGTGCGGATCCAAAGAGTTGAGCATACCGTTGATCGCGCCGTTGACCAGGCTTTTCGTCTCGACGTCTTCGACGTAGTTCTTTCTGACTATGGAGAGGATGTTGCTGAACGCTTCTAGACTCTCGTAATCTTGCCTCCCGACGGCAGCGACATTGGGGACCCAATGGGCTGACAGAATGAATCCCAAAAACATGCCGATGATCAAAAGCAACAAAGGTGCTCCGTGTTTATGAACCATTCGCATCGCGTTTTCTCCTAAAAAAAATTCTTAAACAATCAGCCGATGATTTTATCCCAACATAATTAAAATAGCTATCACTTCCTAAACCAAGGAACAGGGTCCAATGAACGACCATCTTTGCGCAGTTCAAAATATAGCTTTGACCCTGCCAGGGCAGCACCGTCACCGACCCTGCCTAGGA
>DASXSW010000620.1:0-11607 GCA_036505755.1 Binatia bacterium
GGTGCTCGATCCTCTTCGGATCGCAGCAAGAGTTAAAATTGAACTGATGCGACATTACCAGTAAGGCAGTTTTTGATGGCTCATGCGAAATCGTTGAGAGTAATCGGCCAGTCGCTCGAAGCCGCCGGAGTTACGGTCTTCGAGCTGGAAAAAGACGGTCAAGACCATCTCGTTCAAAGCGATTCCATGACCCCAGCGGGTGAGTGGATTTTACGAAATCTTAAAGGTGAAAGCGTTTCGACCGAGGATAGCGTTCGTCGCTCTTCAGTCAGCAATCCCCTCCGTTTTACACCGCTTGATATTTCCTGGCTCGACTCTCATTGGCAGAAGCAAAGGCGAAACCATTCTTCGTCCCAAACTCAAGCTTCCAACAAGCTTTCGCAACTTTTGCGCAGCTTAGGCGACCATCTTGATAGAGCCGGGGCCAGCTTTTTTCACGTATCATGGACGCGTGATTCCGTTTTGGTCGATTACCGGGCCGGCGATGGTCGGAGCGATTGTCGGACCTTCACCCCTGAAAAGCTGCAGGAGTTGGGTTTGCACACGAGATTTCGCCGGTCCAGCCAAAGCGCAAATCGTTCAACAGTCGGAAGGAAAATTCCAATCCGTTCTTAGATCGATCGCTGATATCGCGTTTAAATCCAAAATCGAAAATCCAAAATTGGTTGAGGACGCTTACGGCCAATTTTGCGGACAAAAGTGAGGCGCTAAGGGCCGAAACCGCTATATCCTGAGACGAAAATGCTAAAACTGCTGAGACATAGCGCCGTGACGCCTCTAATAGTGGACGTGGTACATTTCGTTGAGGATTATTGGCTCTGTTACCCGCCATTACGATCGTTGCGAGGACGATGATGGCATCGATCACGCGAGCCGCCACCTTTGTCTACGTCGGCAATGCCGAAAGCAACGAGATCTACGTGATGCAGCTCGACCGGCAGAACGGCGACCTGACGCTGGTGGAAAAAGTGTTGATTCCCAGCATCACCAAGCCTGGAACTTCTACGCCGATGGCGGTGAGCCCCGACCGCCGTTTTCTCTATGTTGGAACGCGCGGTGAGCCACAAATCGCGGCCGGATTCGCCATCGACTCTTCGAGCGGCAAACTCAAGCATGTCGCCAATGGCCCGCTCGCCGACAGCATGGCCTACATTTCCATTGATCGCACGGGTCGCTTCCTGTTTGGGGCGTCCTATCCCGGACATAAGATCACCGTGAACCCGATCGGGCCGCCGGGGACTGTGCAGCCATCGCAACAGGTGTTGACCAATTATCCGAACGTCCACTCGATCCTTGCCGATGCGGGAAACCGCTATGTGCTGGCACCCACCTTAGGTAACGATCTCATCAATCAGTTTAAGTTTGATGCGGCCACCGGAATGCTCGCGCCGAACATACCGCCGTCGGTCCGCGTGAATGAGAAGGCCGGTCCGCGACACCTCGTGTTTCATCCGAACGGTAAATTTGTCTACGTCATCGGCGAAACCGACGGATTGGTCTACGTCTTCGATTACGATCCCGGCAGCGGGCAGCTCGAGAAGAAACAGACGGTTAGCGCGTTGCCGCCCGACTTCTATGGCAAGCCCGCGACCGCTGATCTTCACATCACACCGGACGGGAAATACCTCTATGGGTCGGAGCGCAAGTCGAGCACTCTTACAGGTTTCAAGATCGATCCGGCGAACGGCACGCTATCGTTCATTGGAAGCGTGCCGACCGAAAAGCAGCCGCGCGGCTTTAATATCGATTCCTCTGGACGTTATCTGCTCGCAGTCGGACAGCTTTCCCACCGCATGTCGAGTTATAAGATCGACGTGGACAACGGGAAGCTCACCAAGCTGAACGAATACCCGATGGGCAAGAACCCGAACTGGGTTGAGATCGTGGATATTTCCTGAGCATCGTTTATCCCCGACCTGTACGGCAAAGCTGAGGTTGCGGGAAATAAGTCCTGGGTGCGGACCAGCGCACGAGCCCCTGGAACGATTGGAACCTTTGGAACGTCTGGAACGGGCTTCGTTTCTCGCTTCACATCACTTACAATGCGGAGCATGTCGCCTAATCGTACTCCACGCCAACAAGTCAAAGATCTACTGATGGCCGCGCCGCTGTCGTCGCGGCAGCTGGCGAAAATTGTCGGGATAACTGAACGAGAGATCGAAGACCATATCAGTCACATCACGCAACAAGTGGAACTACTGGAACGTCTGGAACCATTGGAACAGCTATCGCGGCGAGGATATCACTGAGCCGCAATATATGATCGAGCGGCACGGTCCCAAGCAAAACGATTAGAAAACCTACCTGATCGGTGCGTCAATCGCGCGACACCGGCACGGAAAATTGCAGACACAGATCGCCCACTTCGCGCGGATTGAATCTCAACTTCATCCCCACGGCAGACCGGAAAAACAATTAGAAAATACGCAAACGAAAAAGAGGTTCGCGTCCCGTTTCTCTTCTGTGCATCATCGCGTTAACGAATAAGTCAAAACTCAAGCCAGAGACTCCAAACCCCCAGGAAATTTGTTTCCGACATCCCAGACGATTCTACGGGATTTGAAGCATCATAGTTTGCCCAGTCCAACATCCGACCCTCATTGTCCTGACGTCGGGTCGAGCGTCTCTTCGAATTACAAATTCCAAGACTGTCCGGAATGTCTTACTTCCAGCGGCCTTCGATCCAGAAAGTTTCGTAGCGGCCTGGATACCATACGCCCTCGTACCAGTGCCCCGGTATCCACTGGTTCACCCAACGGCCAGGTATCCAACGTTGCTCCTGCTCCATTTCCCTTGGAGGTGGCGGCACCGCTTCAGTTTCTTCAGATACCCCAGAGCCAAGCCCTTCGTATCGCACCATATCCGGGATGGAGAGATAGCGAACTGCACGGGTTCCGGCCCCATCATCATACTGTAGTACTGAAGGTCGGTCTCTTCGGAGTACATCTAACGGAAGTTCAAAAACGATATAGCCCTCTGTCCAAGCTTGCGGCCACAATTCAGTTGTAGGAAAGGGGCGAGAAGTGGAAGCCGTCGCAGGGCCGGGGGAATACGTCTGACCGTTTACTGTAACCAGACCGAAGTGCGAGGAAGCGACTCGCAGTGGAGCGTCGCTCCGGTTCCTCAACTTCACGTAGAAAGCCAACTCATATTTGCTTGTGACAGAATTTAAGCCAAAGGCATGGCGGCCTGTCGCTCCCTCGCCCTCATACATGCCATCCCATGCACTAGGATAGTAAGAGAGGCCGACCGTACGGCCTCCAAGAAATTCTTGCCTAACCCTTTGGATCTCAGTATGCGGAGCCAACGGAAGAGGTAGCAAAGTGGCACACGAGGCCGTGATACATACTGCTCCAACAAGTAGCATAATAACGACCAATGTTTCTTGTGCGCTTCCGGCCCGGGTGATAGACGTAGCAATGCTAGGGCACGTAATGATCTTAAAGTTATTCCAAGCTTTCAGGCCCATTTTGCTCCTCTTAATTTTAGGCCTGTTCTTCGCCTTTGAAGGTGGAAATAGCCTCGTGGATGCCAGAGACGGTCGTGGTGGAGGCTCCGGCGGTCGCGGTGGATACTCTGGTCGCGATCACGGTCGTCATGACAGACACTCCGGTCGCCATCAGCGTGACCGTGCTGGCGACGACGGGGACGCTGGACACAGCTGGGGCACACGCCATGGATTTAGCGCTCGACCATCTGCCTTTGTTTATTCACCGTCGCCCTTTCACTACGATGCTATCACCGGTTCTTATTATTGCCATGATCCTTCCGGTTTCTACTATCCCTGTGTTCCCTTCCCCTGAGAAGCACCACAGCGAGCAGAATGAACCACACTGACCCTCAAGCGGGGCCTCGTGCATTTGTTCTCGGCGTCTGTGCACCGATCGTGATGCAGCCCGACCGCTAAATTCGCCGCGACCAGCTCACCATAAACGGAGTCTGATCCGCTTCGTTTCATTCCAGTCGTCTCACTCCCGATAAGAAGAGGCGGCGCAATAAGAACGATTAGAACGCTGCGAAACGCAACTGTCCACAAAAGATTTGTACCGTTCGGGCTTTTAGAATTGTAGAAATTGTAGGAAATTGTAGGGTCAGGTCTTGCAATCATACATCCAAGACTCGCCGCAGGCTTGTACTTGAGTTCGTCTAACTCGCCAAGAGTTTCCATCGACCTCGGTAGCCCAAGTAACTTGGGACTCGTTTAAATCGTTCAATTAGCCTGCCCTGAGTATGTCGAAGGGTTTAACCGCTGCGCTCACATAAGAGCGGTTGCCCGTTCCAAACGTTCCATCGGTACGCTCCGTTCCAATCGTTAGCCTGGGGGGCGGTTCAAAGTTCAATGTTCAAAGTTCAAGGTCGGCCTTGGAATCAGATATTCCGAGTTGGCGCAACTTCGGCGATTGCGACGACAAATTTCGCTCCAGCCTGCCTGCCATGCATCGAGCGCGGTTCCTCTACCTTTGCGCCTTCGCGTCTTTGCGGGAAATATTCCGATGAAATTCGCTCATCCCAGATTGCTATACCATTTGCCCAAGCGAACCTTTTTCTTGACTCCAGCGTAACGATCGATTAGCGTCGCTCGATGCCACGACCGGAGGACAAAAGGGCGATTGGTTTCAGCAGGGGGGCTTCGATGACGATAAAATATTCGTACTCGTGGTTGGTTCTGCTCAGCGCTCTCGCGGTCGCCGATCCGGGGCAGCCCTCGACCCATGATTTTTACAAAGGCAAAACGATTCGGTTTATCACCGCCTTTAGCCCGGGAGGAGCGTTCGACATCTACACCCGCGCGGTCGCGCGGCACTATCCTAAACATGTCCCGGGTAATCCTACGACCTTTGTCGAAAACATGACCGGCGCGGGCGGCATCATCCAGGCCAATTACATGTTCCAGAGAGCGAAGCCCGACGGATTGACGATCGGCAACAATATCGGCGGACTGGTTTTGCAACAGATCCTCGGAGCCAAAGGCATCGAGTTCGACGCTAGGAAGTTCGAATACATCGGCGTGCCGTCCGTAGACGACTGCGTTTGCGCCCTGACCAAGGCGAGCGGCGTCACCAACATCAACGGGTGGTTTGCCGCGAAGGAGCCGTTGAAGCTTGGCGGCGTCGGCCCGGGCGGTACGCTATCGGACGTGGCCCGGACGTTAAGCGCGGCCCTTGGCTTACCAATCCGGGTGATCGACGGCTATAAGGGCGTTGCCGATGTTCGCTTAGCGGCCGACGCCGGCGAACTGGCCGGCTATTGCGGTGGCTGGGAATCCGTCAAGCTTCAATGGCGCAAGGCAGTGGATGCAGGCCAGGTCTCCGTCGTACTGCAGGTGAGCACAAAGAAGAACCTGGAGTTGCCGAATGTCCCGTTGGCAATTGAGTTCGCCAAGACGGAAGAGGCTCGGCAGCTGCTAAAGTATGCGGTTCACGACATAGCCATCATGCAGCGGCTATTTTTCCTGCCTCCCGGAACGCCGAAAGACAGAGTGCGTCTGCTGCGCAGGAGCTTTCTCGACACTTTGAAAGATCCTGAATATATCGCGGAGGCCAGCAAAACCAGTCTTACAATAGGCCCGGTGACGGGTGAAGAAATTGAAGAGATCGTCTCCGGCCTGTTCAAGCTTGATAGCGCGATGGTCGCTAAATTGAAAAACGTGCTCGTGCCGTAAGCGCGCAGCGACGGCATTGCCTGCGCGTTGGGCTGCGGCTATTTGATCGCGTCGTCATGCGGCCCGCAAAGCTGCGCCGCAGATTCTTCATTTGCGGATTTGCGCAATTGAGCAAACGTGACCCCGTCTGCGGGCTCGGCCTTCTACCCATGGATTTTGCGACGAGAGCGTAATTATTGAACGCCCTGCGTGGAGGTGTTAGAAAGGGTTCCTCCGTGGTCGCGTGGCTCCGCCTGTTAGGAGTCTCACTGCGATCACCATTTGCTTCTCCTGTCGACGGATTGTATGCAAGCCGCGAATCGACTGACCCTGCCTTTGGCGCGCGTGCCGCTTTTCAGAGGACTCGACGATGCCACCATCGATGACATTCTTTCGTGCATGCAGGCGCGGCGCTATGCGGCCGGCGAGTTGATTTGCCGCCAAGGCGAACCGAGCGACAGCTTGTTTCTACTGCGTAGCGGCGTGGCGAAGGCTTTCGTGCTAAGGGGCTCGAGTGCGACTACGATCGCACGCTTGCGTCCCGGAGATGTCATCGGCGAGGTCGGCGTTGTCACGAATCTACCTCGGTCAGCCAGCGTGATCGCTCGATCCGACGTGACCGTCTTCCAGCTTGGGCGCGACGACGTCGCGAGCCTCCTTGCGCGGCACCCACGGCTGCTAGCGAACATCACGCAAGTAATCGGTGGGCGACTTGCAAAGATGAACGCCGATCTGCGTGGATTTCCCTCCGCCGAGGTCGTGGCGTTGATCGTCGGAACACGTTTCGCTCGCGCCGGAACAAATGCGATTTCCGCCGCTCGCCTAGCCAGCCCTCACCCAGTTGCCGCAGTGGACCTCCTGCAAAAGCGTCGGGACGGGACGGAAAGTGGAAGCAGTCTCATTGAAACCGACGCGCCAAGTTCGCTTCTGAAGGCGATCGAACGGCTCGAGGATCTTTGCGCCAGCCATGCGACGGTCGTCATCGCAGTAACGCCCGAGGAAGAAGGAATCACGCACCTGCTCGAGCACGCAGATCGGGTCGTTGCGATATTGGCCGACGATCAACCGGCGCAGCTCGCGGACATGCTGCGCGCCACATCGCACGACGCCGAGCTGGTTTTGGTTTCCGACGAGACGGGATCCGTGCCGACTCTCCCTGACGGTTATCGTATCGTGCGCCGGTGCGCTGTTGACCTCACGGGAAAGGATGTCGCATGGCTCGGGCGCCATCTGTCACGGACTAAGCTTGGCCTGTCACTCGGCGCGGGAGGCTTCAAGTGCTTCGCTCATGCTGGAGTTATCAAAGTGCTAGAAGGTGCAGGCTACTCCATTGATTGTGTGGCTGGCAGCAGCATGGGCGCGGTGGTGGCAGTCTGGCTGGCGCTCGGCATGACAGCGTCTGAGATCGAAGCCAGGCTACGCGACCACTGTGGATCAGACGCCGTGGTCAATTCGATTTTCCGCAAAGGGGCGGCGGGAGACGGGATCGAGGTCTTTGCGCGGATTTTCCGAGAGACTACAGCCGATCGTTCTTTCGCCGATCTTGCGATTCCTGCTACCGTCATGACGGCGGACCTGGCGGGGAAACGTCCGGCGCCGATACGCACGGGGCCACTGTGGGAAGCGCTCATGGCGGCGCTGACAGTCCCGGGCCTCTACACTCCATGGGCTCGAGGCGAGCAGCGGCTGGTTGATGCTGTTTCCCTGACGCCCGTACCGCTCGACTCGGTCATAGAAATGGGGGCAGACGTTACCATCGCTGTCAACCTCCTCGGCCGTGAGACGCTGCCGGAGTGGCCCTTTGATTGCGGCAGCCTTGCAATACCGAATTTTACTCGCGGTCAGGCGCGCGACACGGTGATCGAAGTGCTCGAGCTCGCGCAGCTCGATGCTAGCGCCCGCCAGACGTCCCGCGCTGATGTGCCGATCACGCCGGTCTTCGGTCCGGGAACATGGCGTCACGCGCAACTTGGCAGCTTATTTTTCGCTGCCGGAAAAAAGGCCGCTGAGGCACAGCTACCTTTGTTGAGCACGTTGGCACGGCTAATTTCTTAGTCGAATACCGAATGAATTCGTGTTCGTGTTACGTAAGCTTAACCCCTGCATCATGAGGCCCGGTTTCTGATGGAAGAAACTTTTCGCGAGATTGCGTCCAGCCTGGTTGCAATCAGCCGGAGCTTTTACGCGCGTGGCTGGGTGCTCGGAACCAGCGGCAACTTTAGCGCTGTTCTCACGCGTGAGCCGTTGCGGCTGGCGATTACGGCGAGCGGCGCTGATAAGGGCGAATTGAACGCCGAGCAAATTGTGGTAGTCGGCCGAGAGGCAAACCAAACAGAGGATTCCGCGAGTAGGCCATCAGCCGAAGCGTTACTTCACGTTAATGTGGTGCTCCAGCGCGGCGCCGGTGCAGTCTTGCATACACACTCTGTCTGGAGCACGGTCCTTTCGAACGTTCATGCGGCCGCCGGCGGAATACCGATCGAAGGCTTCGAAATGTTAAAAGGGCTGGAAGGTGTGAACACTCACGAGCATCGTGAGTGGCTACCGATCGTCGAGAATTCGCAGGACATGCGCGCGCTCGCGGAAAACGTGTCAAAGATTTTGGCCCTTTATCCAGACGCCCATGGCTTCCTGTTGCGGCAACATGGTCTTTATACGTGGGCTCAAGACCTCGAAAAAGCGAAACGGCACGTGGAGATTCTGGAGTTTCTATTAGAGACAATGGGTCGGCTGCAATCGATCAATCTCGAGAGATGTTCCGTAGACGACCCGAAGCTCAAAAAGAGGAGTCAGTAATATGGCCTTAGTAAGCATTATGAACGAAAACAGAAAGCTCACGGACAGAGAATCAATAGCTGAGTACCTGGGCAATTGCGGCCTTCGCTACGATTATTGGACGGCGGAGCGTCCAGTCGAAGCGAACGCTCCCGCCGAAGACATCCTGCAGGCCTACGCCAGAGAAATTGACAAGCTGAAAGCTCTCGGTGGTTACGTCACCGCCGACGTAATCGACGTGAATGCGCAGACTCCCGGCCTTGATGCTATGCTCGCAAAATTTAATCGAGAACACTGGCACGACGAAGATGAGGTCCGTTTCATCCTACAAGGCCATGGGCTATTTCATGTGCGACCGAGGGAGGGGCAGGTTGTGTCTATTCAGGTCGAAGCAGGCGACCTAATTCTATTGCCGAGAGGAACTTGGCACTGGTTCGATCTCTGCGCCGATCGGCAGATCCGGGCTATTCGTCTGTTTCAAAATCCCTCCGGTTGGACGCCTTATTACACCGATAGCGGTGTTGACAAAAATTTCCAACCGATTTGCTTCGGCACGTCGTATATTTCTCCCGAAATCTGACGGTGGCGGTTGATTTTCAGCTTTTCGACAAGCTCATTGCGTGGAATTTTGTTGGACATTGAAGGGACAACCTCACCCATCGATTTCGTTTACAAAGTGCTTTTTCCCTACGCGCGTCTCCACTTCGAGGACTATCTTAAGCGCAACGCAGGCTCCAGAGAACTGGAGCGTGATCTTTTACAGCTGCGCGAAGAGTACGTAAAGGATTTGGCAGAGGCACTGACCCCGCCAGAATGGATCGACGCTCCTCCGGATGCGCAGATGCAGTCCGTTGCGCGGTACGTTTTTTGGTTAATGGACCGTGATCGCAAATCCCCAGGACTAAAATCGCTGCAAGGCAAAGTCTGGCAAGAGGGCTACTTGAAAGGAGAATTTAAGAGTCGAATCTTTCCAGATGTGCCGCCCGCCCTTAAAGATTGGAACGAGAAAAATCTCGACGTTCGAATATTTTCATCCGGCAGCGTGTTGGCACAAAAACTTCTCTTTGCGAATACGGAAGCCGGAGACCTGAGCGGTTTCCTAAACGGGTATTTTGATACAGGCATAGGTCCGAAAACTTCGGCGGAAAGTTATCGCCGAATCGCTGCAGAATTTCACCTCGAAGCTTCAGAAGTGCTTTTCGTTTCTGACGTGGTCAAAGAGCTCGATGCGGCCAGCAGCTCAGGTATGAAGACATTACTATGCGTTCGACCGGGCAATCCACTTCAGCCGAAGGACCATGCTCATGGTATCATCAGCAGTTTCAGCGAAATTCGCATTATATAGATGGGCCAGGGCCGATTGGCCCTTGGCCATTGCAGATTACAGATTTCAGATTCCAAATCTGAACTAAGGGAGCCACTGCAATGAAAACTACCGCCACCTTGCGCCAAATATTGTCCGAACCGGGCTGCACGATGTCCGTGTCTGCGCACGATCCATTATTGGCAAAGCTTGTGCAGCAGGCCGGATTTCGATCGATCTCGATTTCGGGAAGCGCAGTCGCTGCGGCATACCTTGGCATGCCGGACATGGGTTTTCTGAATCTTAGTGACATGGTCGGCGTCGCCCGACGCATAGCGGCCGCCGTCGAGATCCCGGTGATGGTCGATGCTGATACCGGTTACGGCAACGCGATGAGCGTAGTGAGGACCGTTCGTGAGTTGGAAGAGGCCGGTGTGGCGGGAATCATCATCGAAGATCAGATCGACTATAAGAAGTGCGGCATGATCGAGACCGGACATCCTGTCATCGCTGCCGAAGAGCACGCCGCCAAGATCCGCGCGGCATGTCTTGCACGATCCGACCCGAACTTTGTCATCGGCGCGAGGACCGACGCAGCCCATGATCTGGGACTGGACGAGGCGATCAGGCGCGGATTTCTGTATGCCGAAGCCGGCGCGGACCTGCTCCATATCGAGATCGCGGGCACCCGAGACCACATCGAGCGCATCGCGAAAGCAAAGCTGCCGGTGCCTCTGAAAGCGAGCATGGACGAAGGCAAGAGCATTTCGATGATCGACCTCGGATTCCTGGCGGAAGCTGGTTTCAAGGTGGCGTCGTATCCGGGTCTGGTTCGCTACACGATAGTACACGCTGTCCGCGAGAACCTCGCACATCTGAAGACACACGGATCGACGGTCGGAATCAGAGACCGGATGGCGAGCGTCGAAGAGTACTTTGCAGCAGTCGATCTGGATCGCTATCTCGCCATGGAACGCGATCTATTGCAGCCGTTCGTGAGTTGCCGCCCGTAGGTTATGCTGACGCGTCTATTCGGGTGATCCGGAGGGACACGGAATGCCGGCATATGGCTAAGCTGATGTAACCCTCATTTCTTCTCTTCCAACGGGCCAAATTCGGGGCGTGACATCCGGTGACGGGTCGCCTTTTCGTACGCCGAGGCGATTCGGAAGAGCATCGGTTCGGCAAGGAATTGTAGGTCAGGTCTTGCAATCATACATCCAAGACTCGGCGCGGCGCAGGCTTGTACTTGAGTTCGTCTAACCCGCCAAGAGTTTCTATCGACCTCGGTAGCCCAAGTAACTTGGGACTCGTTCAATCGTTCAAGTCGTTTAAATCTAGCGCGATTCCAATCGAGCGAGTTTGTCGCCCAACTCGGGAGCGCTGTGAGCCGATCCTTTCATTTTGCGCAAACTCCGGTTGGTGGCAAAACACTCGTGCGCTTGACGAATCGCCGGTTGGTGAATATAGCTCCGCTCAGAGAAAAAGGGTGTTTAAATTTCCTATACAGATCGTGCAATATGCGCGAACCGGCCGATCTTTAGGAAAACGACTGAGATCGCAAGAAAACAGACGAACTATCAGGGAGGTTATCATGAATTTCTGGGCGCGAACTATTGCAGTCATGATTGCCAGCATAGCGGGGGGTGCCATGTCGCACGCGGCCGAACTCACCGTCCTGGCCAGCCAGGGCAACCTGCCCGGGGTGAACGAGCTCGCCGCCGCCTTCGCGCGCGCGAGCGGACACAAGGTGACGGTCCTTCAGGAAGTGGGCAAGGCGCTGGAGCAGAGGCTTAGCAACGGGCCTGCGGACCTGATCACGGGCAACCCCCCGGTGATGGAGGAGTTGCTCAAGAAAGGTCAACTCGTGGCCGGCACCGTGATGCCC
>DASXSW010000621.1:0-7848 GCA_036505755.1 Binatia bacterium
TCTGACCGAGCGGGTTTAGGCGTGGACATCGATATGACTAAGCTGCAGGAAACGACGTCATTTTGGCAGCCGAAGTGAGAAAAATCGGAATATCTCCCGCAAAGGCGCAAAGACGCAAAGTTTCGAAAAAAAACGAAGCGCTGCGCCGCTCTGACGTTGAACCTTTGAACCTTGAACTTTGAACGCCGCGGTGATCCGCGGCCAAGCGAAGCGGTTATGATTCGAGTCGCATTTTGCATCGGCGGCTACCCGCCGGAAGAATACAAGCGGCGCGCTGATCTAGCGCTGTCTTATTCTAACTCAGAGATTCAAGTCGGCATCATCAACGTCGAGGCCTCGCCCTATTTTTACGGTATCACGCCGGCAGAGATTCAGCTTGTCGCGCCTGCGTTCATTGACGCTTATCGCCGGGCCGAAAACGAGGGTTACGACGCAGCGGTGCCGCTAGGCATGCTGGACCTGGGGGTGGACGGCGGCAGATCGGCCGTGGATATTCCAGTGATCGCGCCGATGGAGGCTTGCCTTCACGTCGCCGCGTTGCTCGGCGACCGGTTTGGTTTGATCATCTATCACGAAAAATTGCTCGCCTTTAATCGCGCCATCGTGCGTCGTTACGGCATGGAAGAGCGCGTCGTCGGTTTCGGCGTCAGCGGTTTCGACCTGCCTGATTTGACGGCTCATCGGGAGGAAGTCATCACGAACTTTGTCAAAGAAGCCGAAAGGCTCATCGATTTGGGAGCCGAAGTGATTATCCCGATGGGGATCAGCCAGTGCCCGGTGCATATCGATCCCAAATGGCTGCAAAAGCAACTCGGCGTTCCGGTCGTGGAGGGCTTCGGCGCGCCGATCCGCATGGCCGGACTACTCGCGGGTCTCGGGCTCAAACAAAGCCGAATTCGCTGGCCGAAATCAGGAATTGGCAAATAGAGTTTCTTCAAAGTTCAAGGTTCCAAGTTCAAAGTCTAGCTGCGGTTCTGACGTTCAATTTAAGATTCCCGACTTTTTCCGACGGGCACACGGAAAGTAAACCCATGTGGGAGAAACAGTGGACAGGTAAAACCATCGGCGATGCGCTTGATAAAGCGGTCGAGCGATACGGCGATGAGGTCGCGTATGTCTTCACGAGCGGAGAACTCACGTACAATCGTCTCAAACAAACCTCGGATCTTGTCGCGCGCGGTCTCCTTAGTTTGGGAGTAACGAAAGGCGACAAAGTCGCGATCTGGATGGCAGGCTACGCCGAATGGGCCTTGGTCTATTTCGCGCTCGCCCGCATTGGCGCCATCATGGTGCCGGTCAATACCCGCTATCGCCCTGACGAGATCAAATATGTGCTGAACAAGTCGAAAGCATCTTTGTTGGTTTTTAAAGAAGAACCGAATAAAACCTTTGTGGGTTTGCTCAAACAACTCTTTCCGGGTGAGGTCTTTGCCGGCAATTTGCCCAACGAAACACTCCCGTCTCTGCGCGCGCTGATCGCGGCTTCGGATCGGCGAATCGATAGCTGCCTCAGCTTTGATGAGCTAATCGCGGCCGGCAAAGCGGCATCCGAAAAAGAATTACTTCAAGCCGCGAGCGAAGTGACGGGCGACGATATCGCGATGCTCCAGTTCACCTCCGGCACCACCGCAATGCCAAAAGCGGCGATGTTGTTTCACAGCGCCATGCTGCGCGGCGCCTGGTGCGGTTGCGAGGTATTGCAGCTGACCGAAGCCGATCGCTTTTTTAGTCCGCAGCCGTTCTTTCACGTCGGCGGCTCCATTCAAGTGATGCTTACGCCGATCCTCTCGGGTTGCCGCATGATCGTGCAGCCCTATTTCGATGCCGGTCAAGCGTTGGATTTGATGGAGCGTCATCGGTGCAATGTCTTGATGGGCCATCAGCCACACTACATCGAGTACCTCAATCACCCCGATCTCAAAACCAGAAACCTAGTCCTGGAAAAAGGCATGATCTTCGCCAGCCCCGAGGTGAACAAACGGGTTTACGACGAGATGGGTATCAGGAAACTAATCAGCCCCTACGGCCTTACCGAAACCCATATCGGCGGCACCGCGTGCGCACTCGATGATCCGTTGGAAATCAGAATGACCACCGTCGGCCGGCCGATGCCGGGAGTAGAAATTGGCATCCGGCAGCCGAACGACAAAGAGTTTTTGCCTGAAGGAGAGCCGGGTGAAGTCTGTTTCCGCGGTTGGTGCATCACCAAAGGATACTTCAACGATCCGGAAAAAACCGCTGAAGCCCTGGACGAACAAGGTTGGTTTCGCACCGGCGATCTCGGCGTGATTGGTAGGGACGGTTATCTGAGGCTTGTCGGCCGAATCAAAGAGATGATCCGCGTCGGCGGCGAGAATGTCGCGGCGGCGGAAGTCGAGTCGATCTTGCTCAAGCACCACGCTGTAAAACAGGCCGTAGCCGTAGGCATGGCCGATCCCCGTCTTGCGGAAGTCGTCGCGGTCTTCGTCGAGCTAAAGACCGGAAAGCAAACGACGGAAGAGCTGATCGACTTTTGCCGCCAACGGCTTGCCAGCTTCAAAGTCCCACGCCGCGTGCAATTCGTCGAGCAATGGCCGATGACCGGCGCCGGAAAAATCCAGCGCTATATTTTGAAGGAATTGCTCGCTGAAAATGCAGCGCAAGCGCTCATCTGAGCGCATGCAGCAGCGCTTGAGCGTCAACAAGCTGCTCGTCTACGAGAAAGAAGTGAGTCAGTCGGCTAATGTCCTGCCCCAGAAGTTCGCTATATAACTCCCGCGTCATTATTCGAAAATCTCCCCTTCCCCTCTTTTCCAAAGAGGGGTTAGAGCCCCACGGAGAAAATTCCCCCTTTGAAAAAGGGGGATAAGAGGGGGATTTGAGCTCGACTTCAGCTGCCGTCATCGTTTGGACTGCTGAGAAGCCGAATATCTCGCTATGCCTTTTGGGAACGAGAAACGTATCGGGGAAAGGGGTTGACGAAATTCAAGTCGGCGGAGCGGACACAGCATTATGGGCGGAACGGATCAAAGGTAAATTCGATTTCGCCTGCGCTCTGGTTGTCGTTGCGTTTCTGTTTGGTGATCTCGACCGTAGCAAACCTGGGCTGAGCAGCGTTGATGAGATACACACTTATCCTGGTTGAGTGCCGGTTCTCGAGCGTGAGCCTGTGGGGACCCGCCGCGAGCGGGCCGGAGATTGCGGAGAATTCCATCTGAATTGTTCCCGAACCGGTGCGGAGTTCTTCAGGCGGGACGAATTCAGATGCGGTGAGTTTCAATTCTAACTTTCGCCCGTCTACGCGGAGCGTGAGATCGCGCTTCACCAACTCGGCATAACCTGCCGCTTCGTTCTTGGAAATCACGCCGTCGCGGTCGCGATCGATTGCGGCGATCACCTGCTCCGCTACAGCAATGCCAGGGGTGAAATTGATTTGCAGCGTAACGCCACTGGGTGCGATAGCCACAAGCGTCGCTTGCAGATACTGGTCATCACGATGGGCGAAAACGGCGGACGGAAGGAAAAGCAAAGCGAGCAACAGTGTGAAACGGCCGAGTTTCGTGGTCACGGCTTCCACCATTTTACCCCGTAATCGTTCGTCGGATCGCGGTAAATCGTGTGGATGTGCTTTGTCGCGTCTCCGCCCAAGCGCTGCGGGGCGTACTCGATGATTACCGTCGGCCCTTGGATGCGGAAGTAAGCGGCGCTGCCTTTTTCGGTCGGGCCGCTCCACGCGAACCAGGTTTCGGCGATATTTTTTTTCATCTCGTCCATTTTCGCTTTCGCGACAGCTTCGTGCAGGATGCCGGTCCATTCGCTGGCGAGATCTAGCAGCAATTCGCGCTGCTTCTCGGTCAAGGCCGAGCCTTTGACTCCTTCCGGATGAATCGTCTGCCCGTCGCGGCCCGGCCCGAGCACGAGGTCGCGCATCTGGAAACCAAGGATCGCCTGCTTGCGCTGCGCTTCGTTCAGCGAACTAAGCAGGGCAAACGCCTTGTCCGTCTCGCGACCGAGGGGGCGCACCGTCTTGCCTTCGAGTTCGTAAATCGCCGGCTGCGCGCCGGTGTGGCTGGGCGCAAGCGTGCGCTGCTCGCCGACAAGCGTGATGTTGAGACCGAGATGGTGGCCGCCGAACTGAATCATCCAGGGCTCGGTCGTGGAAGGCTGGCCGAGGAATGAAACATAATATTGATCGCGCCCGAACATCGTCTCCCCGCTCGACTTTCTCAATAACTCGTCGGCCTCGACGATCTAAAAAATTTTAGTGTAGCCCTGCGGGCTCAACGCCGCTGCCAGCACCGCCAGCGTGGCATCGCGCTGCGGGTTTGTGAGGTCGCCCATGCGCAAGCCCTGGCGTTTGAAGATTGCTGTCGGAAGATTCGACCAGCGCTTGCGCTGCGCCTCGTCTTTGAAATCAAAGACAACTTTGCCACGTTGGGCATCATCAAGCGTGGCGAGGAATTTTTTCGTGGCAGCGACAATACCCGCGGTCGGCGCGCCGGTTGTAGAGCTCGTCTGGGCAAAGCTGTTCAACCCAGCGCCAAGTAACAAGATCAAAACCAGCCCAATCTTTTTGTTCATTGCTAAATTGAAACGTAATCCCAGCCACGGGTCAACACGCACGAAGGGTTCGTCGAACAAATCCGAAACAGTGGAGGTAGCTCTGGACGGTCGGATTGCCGCGGGACCTGGAACACTCGTCTCCGATGTGGCTTTGTCACCTAGCGAGTAGGACGTGGCAGTTGCCAAGAAGCAGAAGGATCTCGCTGTGCCTTACAGTGACGTACCTACGCAGCCAATCCCGGTCGTTTTGTCGGCGGTCGCAGGCACAGACTGAGCACGGCGGAGGTGAATAGCATGCCGATGAAGATGCTAAAGGACAGGTAGTAACTTTCCGTGTAGTCGAAGAGCAAGCCGAAGAACGGCGGGCCGCCGGCCGAGAAGAGGCTGGTCACCAGCGAGCCCATGCCGCGGATTTTTCCGAGCGACATGCGGCCGAAAAAATCGGCCCAAATGGTCTCCGCTAAGATCGCCGTGCCGCCCATGCCGATGCCGTAGATAAAAAACCCGGCATAGAGCGGTGCCATCCCGGGCAGTGAGAGCGCCAACAAAAGGCCGGCGCCTTGCAGCGCGCATTTGGCCATATTGAGGATGCCGTTGTCCATGCGGTCCGCGAGCATGCCCCAGACTATCGGCGTGCTGAATTGCATGACCGCAATGATGCTCATCACCGACGCTGCCACCAGGGTGGGATGGCCTTGATCGGTGACATAAGAAAACACATGGAGATTGAGCCCGGTGATGCCGATCTGGGCCACACCGAAGGTGCTGGCGATGAGCCAGAAGACCGGCGTGCGCAGCGCTTCGCGCCGGCTCCACTCGACATTGTCGGCGCCGGTGCGCTTGGCGTAGCGGCGCTTCTGTGGCGTGGTTACCGCTTCTTTCACTTCCACCGGGCCGCCGTCGGGTAGCAATCCCATTTCTTCCGGGGAGCGGCGCATAAATAGCAGCGCCGGCGCAACCACCAGGAGCAAGGCGAAAACGCCGAAGACCACCCAAGAGCCGCGCCAGCCGACGTAAAGCATCAGCGTCGCCGCCATGACCGGCATGCAGACTTTGGCTAAGCCATGGCCCATGCTGGCAATCGCCAAAGCGCGGCCGCGCATGCGCACGAACCAGCGCGCGATCGAAACGTTGACCACCAATGAGCCCATCAACGAATCGCCCGGAGTGATGAGCAGCCAACGCACGAGCATGAACTGGGTGAAGTCCCGTGCCTGACCGAGCCAGATAAAGCCGGCGCCGGAAATCAAACCGCCCGCCGCCATCAGCCAGCGCCCGCCGTAGCGGTCCATCAACGTGCCGACCATCGGCGCCGCAGCGGCGCCGATGAGAATCTCGCCGGATCGGATCAGCGAAAAAGTTCCGCGGGAAATGCCGAGGTCGGCGGACAACGGTTTGAGAAATACGCTCAGCGTGCTGGAGATCGAAAATGCCGAAGCGATGTGCGCGAGAAAGCCGACGATGACGATGACCCAGCCGTAATAGATCGACTTTCTCTTTGCCGGTTGCTCGAGCAAAGGTGAAACGGACATCCCTCGCTTGTAGCAAGGATCGCGGCGAAACTACAGTGCGAGAGTTGGTAGTGCCAACGTAAAATCAAACTGCTATGTTATATCGCCAAATAGAGAAGTTGCACCGGTCCGCCCGAAAGGTTTTAAGTCAAGGAAGTTTCTGGTCGCTGTAAGCATTTTCGCTCGAGCAGCAGGGAGGTTTGATGTCTATGGACACTGTGAGAGTCGCCTATCGCGACGATGATCGAACTCCGGTCATCTGCTGCATCAAAGAAATGGGCGCGAAACATTATGGAATCAACGTTGAGGCTTTGAGGATCAAAGATTATGGCGAGTTCGAAGCTTCGCTGTTCAACGATTCAGCCGATGTGTTGATCGACCACGTGGAATTTCTTTACGCCGAAGCAACAAAAGGGAAGAAAATTACTTTCTTTTGCGCCCCCCGAATCGTCCGCGGTTTGGATTTGATGGTGCCCAAGCACGTCGAAAACGTGAGCGAATTCACTGGCAAGAATATGGCGGTCAGGGATTCGGGCCGGCCTTATACTGTTACGCTCTGGCTGAGGATGATGGGATTAGAGGGCAAAGTGGGGGTTCCCATCTTCAAGGATGCGGACGTGGGAAGGTGGGGGCAGTGGAAAAAAGTCGTAAGCGGAGAATGCATCGCTTGCTTTATGGATCCCCTGTACCAAGCAGAACCCTTGAAAGCGGGTCTAAAATTTCTCGAGGTTCCCGATCTTGCCGTGGTGAGCCATTACGCCCAGGCGTGCACCGCCGAGTTCGCGCGAAAGAAATCTGCCGTATTAAAAAATTATGTGAAGGCGGTCATTCATGGGATTTGTTGGATGAAGCATCACAAACAGGAAGCAATGAAAGTTGTCACGGGAGAGCCGATGCAGCGGATGAAAATTAGCGATGTGCATGAGATGGAGAAACATTTTGACGCCATTGTTGGGAAGCTGCAGATCAAACCGTATCCGACGGTGCAGGCCCTGGCCGCCACCTACGAGATCGCTTGCGAGGAATATGGCGCCCAGGGCCTAAATCCACTGGCTCTCTGGGATATGCATTGGGTTAAGGAGCTTGACGACGAGGGCTTTATAGACGCTCTAATCGCAGACATGTCAGCCGGATAACGCGAAACTCATCCCTAAATCACAGTGTCTGCGCGTTCGAACTTTGAACCTTGAACTTTGAACTCTTGAACTCAAGATGAGTTGGATTTAGGCCAACGCACCCTACTCTGTTTTAAACCAAGACCTGCCAGCAGCGCCGCCATGCGAATCGGTGCGCCGAATCCTTCCACCACTGGAACGCCGAGCTGTTCCTGCAGCCAATCCGGTTTTATATGGACCGGGCATTGAGTGATGCCCATTGGAATAATGACCTCCGCGCCGTCTTCCTGGATCAGTGCCCTGGCATGAGCGACGAAGTTCTGCACCATCTGATCGCGGTTCGCTGCGATATCGGGTAAGGCAAAACCAACGCTGCGAATACCTGCTATCTTCGACTCCATCTGATGACGCCGCGCCATCGCGCGCGTGAGCGGGATGGTCCTAGGGTGATAAACAATGAGGCCGAAGCGATCGCCCAAAAGTGACGCGACATGGAACGAAGCTTCGAAAGGTCCGACTACAGGGATATTCACAGCCGACTTTCCGCCGTCAATGCCGAGATCGAGCATGCCCAGCGGAACTACCGCGTCATAACCCTGGCGTTCCGCTTCGCGAAACGCTTCGATAAACAACGGCGCAGCCATCTGAATATCCGTCGGGCTCATGCCGCGAATGTACGG
>DASXSW010000622.1:0-2793 GCA_036505755.1 Binatia bacterium
TCCTTTTTTGAGCAAACGGAAAGCGCTAAAACGCCGATTTTCTAACGCCTCAAAATCTCTCTTCACTCCGGCTGGATTCCCCATGCAGGTTTATCTAGCACAGATTCGGTAAAATGTCACTATATTTTATGAAGATCAGTAATAATATACGGAACCATGTTCGCTGATATTAATATCGGGAAATGCTGAATGCAAAACTTCGTGCACGAGCGTGTAATCCTGGGGCACCGACTGCCGATTCCCGCAAAGCGAACAAGTAGAACGTTTTGGTGTCAACTTAGCGCCCGGCAGCGCCCATCACCTTGACAGTCGTCATCTCCCATATCATAGAATCGCTGGAATTAGTTATGAACTACCAAACCCAAATCCTCACATTTACGACGGCTGACAACGAACGGCTGCACGGTGCGCTGCTGACGCCGCCGAACAAGACATCGGACACGGCGTTGATCTTTGTCCACGGCGTGGCGATGAATTTTTACTTGCCGCCGCTGTTTGTTTTCGGCCAAGAGCTGTCACAACGCGGTTTCCACAGCTTCGTCATCAACACCCGGGGGCATGACTGGATCTCCCGCTCTGGAAATTTGACGAAGTTCGGCGGCTCGGCATATGAAAACCTCGAAGACTGTCTTCCCGATCTCGACGGCGCGCTCGATTATCTGCAGCAGCAGGGCTATCGGCGCTTTGTTCTGATCGGCCACAGCCTCGGCGCCATCAAGTCGATTATCTATCAAGGCACGCGTCAACGGGCCGATGTGGTCGGCATCGTTTCATGTTCGGCGCCCAAGCAATTCTATTCAGAGCGCATCGCGCGTCAGCCGCAATTTCGCGAGCTCATCGAGCAAGCCGAGGCGATGGTCGCCGAAGGTAGAGGCGAAGAACTGATGTCGATCTCCGTCGGCGCCACGCCGGGAATTTTCAGCGCCCGCAGCCACTTGAACAAATATGGTAAAGATGATCGAAACGACTGCCGGCCGTACGCCAAGCTGATTGGCTGTCCGCTGCTTGCCATCGTCGGCAGCGCCGAGCCCAAGTTTTTCTACGAATACGCGCAGGAAATCGCCGCGGGCGCGGCACCGAACGGCACTTGCAAGTTGGTCGACGGCGCCAATCATTTTTACAACCGCCACACGGCGGAAATCGTTGAGATCGTATATCAGTGGCTTGGGAAATTCGCCGATTGAAATGTGATGATGCACATCGGAGGTGTGAATGGCATTTTTGCTCCTGGTCTTTACCGTATTTTTCGCAGGATCGCTGGATTATGTCCACGCGGCCTCTGCGCCTTATAAACTCATCGTCGGCTACGCCGCCATCAACGGGCGGGTCGCGACGCTGTGGATCAGCGAGGAACAAGGCTATTTGGCCAAGTACGGTCTGCAAGTCGAGCAAGTTTATTTGCGCGGCGCGCCCACTCTAGTCGCCGGCCTGGCCTCGGGCGATATCCAACTCGGCCGCAGCGGCGGCAGCGCCACGCTGGCAGCCATCGGCGCCGGCCATGATTTCAAGATTGTCGCGACTTTCTCCAGCCACAACTCTTACGATTTAATCGCGCGCCCCAGTATTAAACGCGCCGAGGAGTTGCGCGGCAAGAAGATCGCGGTCACCAGCATCGGCGGCACGACATGGATGGGCGTGCTGCTTTGGCTCGAGCACTTCGGCTTGGATCAACAGCGCGACAATATCCTGCTGCAAGTCCTCGGCGATCAAAGCGTGCAGATGCAAGCCGTCGAAACCGGCGTCGCCGACGCCGCCGGGCTCGACGGGGTGTTTAGCAAAAGACTGAAACAGAAAGGCTTCACCGTGCTCGGTGAGTACTCCGATTTGAAACAACGCATCGTTGGACAGGCGATGGTCGTGCCGCATGCGTTCCTTACCCAGCGGCCGGATATTGTCGAAAGTTACCTAAAGGCCGAGATCGAAGCCTTGGCCTTCGCGCTGGCGCCAAAGAATAAACCGGCAGTGCTAAAAACGCTGATGAAACGGCTCAAGATCGATGCCGCAGGGGCCGAAGAAGGTTATCAAGATCTGCTCAAAGGCGTCGACCGAAAACCGTTTCCCTCGCTCGATGGCTTGCGCAACGTGCAACGCATGTTGAAGATCCGCACCCCGAAAATCGGCGAGATCAAAGCCGAAGAAGTCATCGACGCCCGCATCATGCGCAAGCTCGACGAAAGCGGCTTCATCGATCGCATGTTCGCAGCCCACGGCGCGAGCTTCCGATAGGAGAATTAACCCAAGGAGCCTGGCGCGGCTAAGCCGCAACCAAATCTGATTGTCTCGCGCAAAGGCGCAAAGGCCGCCAAGGGGGAGCTTGTCATTTCGACCTAAGGGAGAAATCTTTCTCAGATCCCTGACATTCGTTCGGAATGACGGGGTTTGGCCCGTCACTTTGCGTTCTTGGCGTCTTGGCGCGAGAACAATCCGAATCCTTCGTGTGCTTCGCGCGCTTCGTGGTGAAATAGGAGTTCAAATCATATGAGCCATCGTGTGCGACAGGTAGCAGCTAAGTTATCCATTCTGGTCACGGTCATTGCGATCGCATTGCCATTCCATTGCGCGCTCAATGCGTTCGCCGCAGCGCCGCCGGCCAAACATATCGTCGGTTATGCCACCTACACCGCGCGCATCGTGCCGCTCTGGCTCGCCCAAGAGCAGGGCTTCTTTACTAAGTATGGCATCGACGTCGACCCGGTGTTCATTCGAGGCGCGCCGACTCTGGTCGCAGGGTTAGCGGCCGGGAGCATCCATATCGGGCGCACCGGCGGCAGCGCCATGCTCGCTGCCGTATCG
>DASXSW010000623.1:0-6260 GCA_036505755.1 Binatia bacterium
GCGTAGGTTCGATGACGTGGACGATTAGGATCTCGGCGCGGTTTTGCTTAGCCAGCTTAATGGCTTCGTTCAACGCACGAGCCGACGCTTTTGAGAAATCAGTCGCGTGAAGTATTCTCCTTATGCGCGCCAAGTTGCGACTCCCCTTTAACGCTCTGTCTGCTCTCGGTTATTCCTTACGCAGCGCGCTTCTCTACTCGGGGCAATTTTGACGCGTCGATATTGTAGAGTCGGGAGACGTTACCGCAGACCACTTTGCGCTGGGTTTCCGGCAATAGATGGCCAAGGTCACGTTCGATGATTTTTCGCGAATTGGGCCAGGTAGAATTCGGATGCGGGAAGTCATTCGACCACATGATGTTGTCTTCGCCCCAATATTTTAGATTTTCGCCGCAAACGTGATCGTTGAAGAAGCAGGCAAATATCTGATCTTTGACGAAGCTGCTCGGATTGCGCGTGAACGGCGGGGGGTTTTGTTTCTTAAAGCGATTGTAATAATAGTCCCACTGCTGAAACATCCAGGGCATCCAGCCGCTTTCGTTTTCCACCGAGACGATCTTAAGCTTCGGATTTCTTTCCAGGACGCCGTAAAAAACGAACTCAAAGAGCGCGTTGGCGATATCCATGAGCTTCAAGTTGACGCTGCCGCGGTAGCGCTCGACGCCTTTTCGATTCTTATCTTTGTTGTAACTGTGGCCGGTCAAAATATGCAGACTCACGGGAGTATCGAGCTCCTGGCACGCGGCCCAAAATTTGTCGTAATGACTGGAGTGAAAGGGGAGATCGGGATGGGGTGCTTGCCAAATAATCGCGCCCTTGAGTCCCGCTTTGTGGCAGCGCTCGAGCTCTTTGATGCCGTTATCGATGTTATAAACAGGAATGGCTGGAATGCCGATGAGCCGATTCGTATTGACGCTGCAGTAGTCGATTAGCCAGTCATTGTAGACGCGAAAGCAAGCTTCTTGCAGACCGGCATCATCGAGAGCGAAGAGATCGAGCATCAAGGTCGGATAAAGCACTTCAGCGCTAAGGCCGTCGGCTTCCATCTCTTTCATTCTCGCGTGTGGGTCCCAGCCGCCGGCGTGTTGTTGAAAGCCCTCGCCGACCTGGTGGGGCGGGAACAGCGGCGCCGCTTCGCGGTATTTTTCCGGAACGCCGTTTTTCCAAAGATCCACCGGCTCCATGACATGGGAATCGGATGAAATGATGAGGTCGCTTGCTATGGCCATTGGTGGTTCCTCCTTGAATCGTTAGTCGTTTACAGATTCGCAATTTTAACCGTACCTTAATCGATAGTCAGCGCGCGTGTCAATTGGCTGGCGAGGCGAAAAGCGGGAGGCACGAGTTAGACCATGAAAGATTTCTCGCTTTGCTCGAAATGACGAAACGCCGATTGTCATCTCGAACTACACACTGTGTGAAAACTCTATCGGAAGCCCTTCGACAGTGCTCAGGGCGAACGGCTAAGTGCTTAATTTCAAACGAAGCGATTCCGTTCGTGAGCTCCGTCGAACTATGAACGGAGTTTTCACACAGTCTGACGAAGTGAGAGATCCTTCCTCTTACCGGACTTTTCGCCATAGCGATGCCAGCCAAGGTTGCTGCTCGCGTGGTAGTCCGGGTGGCCGATAGTAGTGAGTGATTTCCGCGAAGCCCGCAGCGCTAACCAGCTGCTGCCAGCGGTCCCAATTGTAGTAGCAACCGTAACGTTGTCCGCTCCAACCTTCTTCATTATCGCCGCGCGGATTGGAGCTGAACAGAATGCCGTCGGGTTTGAGCGTTACGCAGAGCTCCTTAAGAACTCGCGGCAACTCTTGGCTGGGCACGTGGAAAAGGGATGCGTTGGCAAAGACGCCGTCGAAGTATTCTGCCGGCAAATTCAGTTTTAGAAAATCTTGGCGCCACACTTCGCAGCCACTATGGTTTCGCGCCAGCTTGATAAAGCGTTCCGCGCCCTCAAGTCCGATCGCTTGATGTCCCAATTCACGAAAGACTTTGAGGTCTCGGCCGGGCCCGCAGCCGAAGTCCAGTATTCGAAACGGTCCGGCGCCCTGGAGACTTTGCAAAAACGCGTCGCGATTCTGGCTGACATCGTGGTCGCGCGTGCCCTCCCAAAAACTCTCGGCGTGCTGATTGTAATGTAACAGGGTGATTGTCGAGGTTTGCGCGAGCTCGTCGTCGCTGAGATTGTCCCGCCGATCATTCACTTCTAACTACTCGTGAGCGAGGAAGGATTACCAATCGCGTCGAACCTGAGCATCTGGATTGATCAAGCTAAGCGGCTTGCCGTCGAGATAGTCGAGGATATTGTTGATCGCCTGCTCGTAGCGCTCACTCATAACTTCCACCGTCGCGTAACCGCGATGCGACATGAGGATCGCGTTGTCGAAGCGGCGCAGCGGATGATCCATTGGCAGGGGCTCGATGTCGTAAACGTCTAGTCCGACGCCGCCCAATTGTCCGGTTTCCAGCGCTTTGAGCATGGCCGGTTCAGACACGATCGGACCACGGGCGGTATTCACGAGGAGGACGCCGCGCTTCATCAATGCAAACTCCTTTTCGCCAATAATGCCGCGAGTCTGCGCGTTGGAGTTGATGTGCACGGTCAGGATATCTGATTGGCGCAGTAAAGTTTCCATCGGCACACATTCGGCGCCAACTTCCCCGGCCCGCTCCGCAGTGAGCGTGCGCGAGTAGGCTAGCACGCGTGTGCCGGGAAAAGCCTTCATGATGCGCGCGACTTCCTTTCCGATCCGACCGAAGCCGAAAACGCCGATGGTTTTTCCTTCCAACGTGTTGCCGGCGATGGCAGGCCAAATCTCTTCGCGCATACGCAGATTCACTTGCGGGATCTTGCGCAGGAGCGCGAGAATCAGCGCGATGGTTAACTCCGCCGTCGACATACCATTGTCGGCGGCGGTTGCGGTGACGGCAATGCCGCGACGAGTGGCATTCGGTAAATCTAGATGGCGACTGGTGCGACCGGTTTGCGAAATGAACTTCAGCTTAGGTAACTGGGCATATTCTTTGTCGCCAAGAATCGTTCGTTCGCGCATGAGCAAGATCACGTCGAAATCGCGCAGGACGGCGACTATATTCTCGGAGCTGTCCAGCCGCTTTCTCAAAATTGTCACGGCGGCACGCTCATTGAGCTTTTGAAATGCCGACACCGTGTCGGCGATTTTTTCAAAATCATCCAGTATTGCGACTTTGCATTTGTGGGTTGCCATAATGGTTATACTGTGCCCGTGACTTCGACTTCACAGAATTTGCCTTTCGATGAGTAGCCGTCGACAAAACAGTATTCCATCTGTGGAATCTTCGCGGTCACGCGTCGCGCGAAGAGCGCTTTTAGGTGTTCTAAGGCCTGGCTGCGATGGAGGTAAAACGACACGCGCGCGACTTTCTCCCATGAGCTTCCGGCATCGGAGAGCGAGCCGGCAATGCGAGGGAGGATGTTGTCGAGTTGTTCTTCGAGCGTTGGTAGGACCGTCGTGACACCTGAAAGGACGACTATGGTGTCGTAAACCAAAAAGCGAATGGGCACGATCGGTGGATCGTATTCGACGATGCGCTTTCGCAGGTTCGGCTCCGATGGGCGCATCGCGAGCAGATCCACTGCGACTTTGGCCGTTGAATCAAAATGGCTCGGTGCGATGTAGCTCGAGCTCGCCGAGCGCGCTTTGCCGGACAGGGTCTTCACTCGTTCATTGCTGCCGAGGTCGCGACTCTGGCGGTCGCGTCCCCACAGCCGGCTGCGCACGGTGTTGTCGAGAGACAAACCATGTTGCTGCAGCTCACGATTGATTCCCTGAAAGAGTTCTTGCGCTTCAATTGTCGCATTCGCCGCCGGCCTTGCCTCGCCGCTCAATTCGACAAACTCTGTTCCCAACCAAGTGAAGATTCGCTTACGCATGGCATCTTCTCCGCATTAAACGCGGCGATCGTATATCAGCGCATCCTTCAGATCAATGAGTCGTAGTTTAGGTATTGCAAAATCTTGTAGGGGCGACCCCTGTGGCCGCCCGAAACAGGGCAAGCACGGGGGCTTGCCCCTACATTAACGCGTCGTTGAAATCAAAATTAAACGACAACCGACCAATGGCACAATTGAATGGGCAGCCCAATTCGTCACAAGAAGCGGCGCAATAGGGCCCGGCGGCTGACTACTTTCGGAAAAGCGCGAACCAGAAGTCTCGAACCACATCCATGAGGGGTCTGCCGAGAAAGAACTCCGAGGAGAAACTGACAACACCGAAGGCAACGACAATGATGAGAATAAAAAAGATAACAGGACCGAGCTTCGACATGACGTTAATCACTCCTCGGTATCGGAGTCGAAGACTATATTAACACCCACCAATAGTGGGTGCCAGCAATACCGTTATGGACGTCGCGCAAGCGGACAAGCCGGTTGCGCAACGCAAAGACGCCGGTGCGTTGGATGCATCATCCGGCGAGGGGCTACCGCGGCCGTCATGATGGGCGAGGGGCCGATGGCGCTAGTTGGCCGCATGCGCAGGCGCACAGCAGGCGGCTTGCGCCGACTTTTTAGTGACCGTGGGAGCTTCCCAAACCGCGCGTAGATCCGACGAGTATGGGTAACGAATGCCATTCTCTTCGAGAATCTTCCCGGTAGCTTCCATCAGATCGGTGCGATTGAAGACCATGGTCTCATGGGTCAGCACGCCTGAGGCAGCAAATTTGAAGCTGATCTGCTCGTCGCGATTGTCGCGAAGTATCTCCGCCAGGTGGCGTAAGTTTTTCACCGGAACGCCGTTCACCTCGCTGAGCACGGCGCGATTAGGATCGTCATAACCTTTGGTAATGCGATGGGGAAATAACGGCGAGGCGACCACGACCAGCTCTTCGTTTTCAAAGGCGGGTTTGTCGTAGCGCCGGGTAATCAGAGGACTAGGCTGGCGACCGAAAGACGCTGGCCGTTGATTACCGAGGCGATCGAGGTAGTCTTGAGTCGTTTGGGAAAAAACGAAGGGCCCGAGGATAAAAAACCTCGGTTGCGCCTCCATGAGATACGGGATGACCAACTCCCTTTGTGGCTGTACCGGCAAATTGATCTGGACAAGCCGACCATCCCTGTAAACCGTTAGTGGCAAGAGACCGTTCTTGGCAAACTTTTGCACGAGATACGAAGCCGAGAGACGAAGGTCATAACGGATCGCGACTTTGCCGTCGCTGTCGATCGGCATACCGCCTATTTGTGTGATGACGTCCCATTCTTGCAGCGGATACTCTGTGCCATTTCGGTACGGCTGTGCGACCATGACGCCGTTGATGCCTTTGGGAAGTCCGAGCCGGCGCCGCAGCGCATCGTTTTCCACAGTTTGAACTAAATCGAACATCTGCGGTTTGCCGTTATACACGCCGTCCGCAATGTCGTTCAAAAAAAGCTGAATCTCTTCGACGGGAATCAGGTAGCCAATGTTTTGCGCATTCTGAATTAGACTGAATACCAGACCGACCAACTTGCCGTCGGATACTGCCGGACCCCCACTGTTCCCAAAGTTGAGCGCCGCGTCGACTTGGATACGCAATCCGGTCGCTTGATAGTAGTAATCGGTGTATTCGATGCGGGAAACTATGCCTTGCGTGACGGAAAGCTCCGTTCCGCCGGTCGGGTAGCCGTAGACATTCACGTTGTCCTTGACCCGAGGCAACTCTTGGGCGAATGGCAGGGCGCCGCGTTTTTCAAAAAAGGATTCGTCGTCGAGCTTCAAAACCGCCAAGTCCATCCCTGGCGTCATGGCTTCGACTCGTGCGGGAATGTAGCTGGACGACTGGTTCGGTTGTACATAAATCTGACTGGCGTATTTGACCACGTGCGCATTGGTAAGGATGCGCTTGCCGTCGATGACGACTCCAGAACCCTTTATCTGCTGGGGACTGTTTTTGGTCCATGGGCGGAGCAGGTCCGGGGTCTGGTGAACCGCATGTATTTTGACGACCAGATCGCGGATACTGTCCTGGGCTTGTAACCATGAGGGCAAAAGAATGAAAAGGCAGATCGCAATAAAACCGGTAGCGGATCGGTGCATGGCTTCTCCTTCTGATTAATGCATATAAAACCCGCCCATTATACACAAAGAATCGTCTGAGTTAAGGGACCCGGTTCCAGTCGCGCAATTCTATCTTGACAGGGGCAGTCGCCGGAGCGTATCCGTCACGTGAGGAGTGTCGAGGGACGAGTCGGGTGTCGAATGACGCGGTGAGTGTGGCGTGGCGAGTTCGCCGTGTTAAAT
>DASXSW010000624.1:0-3534 GCA_036505755.1 Binatia bacterium
GGGGCGCAAGGAGGCGACGGCGTACACGACGGCCAAGGCCGGAGTGCTCAATTTGACTCGCTCAATCGCCGTGCAACTTGCGCCGGAAGGTATTCGCGTCAATTCGATTTCGCCGAACCGCATCGGCTCACCCGTGGGACAACAAGATGTGCCGGAAAACCGCTTCGTTAAAAATCTTGCTGGGCGCCGCGGTGTGCCGATGGACATCGCCAAGGCCGCGGTCTTCCTCGCCTGTGATGAGTCCGATTTTATCTACGCGATCGATCTGCCGGTGGACGGCGGTGCGCTGGCGATCCGCGACTGAAGAAATTTCTAAGAATTTTTGACAATTGAAATAGGCGGCGATTTTTGAGTTCAACTCTGTCTCTCGGTGTCTCGATCGGCCGTGGTTCTACCCTCAATCGGTGAGCTGACGCACGTTGATAGCTCGTCATTCAATTGGACAGGGTCATGAGCGGAACGGAACCGTTCTGAGCGAGAATCCGACTCCGGTGTCCGTTTATCGAAGGAGAAAGCGATGGATATAGCGCCTATCAACGAAAAAACCGGTTACGTACGCTGGATGAAAAACCAGGGGCTGCCGATACACGTCGGCCATGGCATGGCGGATCTGCGCACGCTTGAAGTAGCACCCTGTGCACGAATCGGCGGTAAAGCGGCGTTTATTCATCTTCACGGTATGCAGGGGATCACCGGCGGTTACATTGCCGAGATCCCGCCGGGCGGCGCGCTGAATCCGGAGCGTCATCTATATGAAGAAGTGATCTGTATTTTAAACGGTCAGGGCGCCACCGAGATTTGGGACGATCACGGCCACAAGAAAATGTTCGAGTGGAACAAATGGAGCCTGTTTGCGCCGCCGATGAACACGAATCACCGGCTGGTCAACGGATCGCGCGAGCCGGTGCGATTTTTAGCTGTGACGAACGCGCCGCTCGCATTCGACATCTACCGTGATGAAAATTTCGTCTTCAACTGTCCGTACAGCTTCTCGGATCGCTTCTTCGGCGAGGACGATTACTTCGAGGTCGGCAAGAAGCGTTACGTCAGCGGCTTGATCAATATTTGGGAGACCAATTTCATATCGGACATCAAATCGGCGATGCTGGAAAGTCTCGAAGTCAAAGGGGCCGGCTTGCGCTTGGCGCAGTTTGAAATGTCCGGGAACGCTTTGGTGGGTCATCTCGGCGAGTGGCCGGTGGGGAAGTATCACAAAGCGCACCATCATGGTCCCGGCGCCATTATCGTCGGTACGCAGTCGGTGGGTTACGTTCTCTTGTGGCACAAACAATGGGGCATCCACCCTTATAGCGATGGCCATAAAGACAAAGTGATCGAGATCAAATGGGGCGAGGCGAGTATTTATTGTCCGCCTGGCGATTGGTTTCATCAGCACTTCAATGCCGGCAAGGAACCCGCGCGGCACTTGGCGGTGCGTTACGGCAGCCGCATTCATCCATTGGGTTTCAAGGTCTCGCATCAGAAAACCGACGACGATGTATTTCGCAGCGTCGAAGAAGGCGGCTGGATGATTCCCTACGAAAACGAAGACCCCGAAATTCCACGGCGCTATCAAACAGCGTTGAATGCGAACGGAGTCATCCCTTAAACTCTGTTTCATTCGTTCCAACCGTTCCAATCGTTCAAGCCGTTGGAATCCGAAAAAATCGAAAGAGAGAGCCTTCCGGATATTTTGAACCCTTGGAACGTATATGGAACGGCTGGAACTTTTGGAACAAGTTCATTTACTGAGGTTTTATGTCTTACTACAAAGACGTTCGTGAATACCTAAGGGCGCTGGAAGAACACGGCAAGTTGGTTCGCGTCACGCGCGCGATCAATAAAGATACCGAGTTGCATCCGTTGGTACGCTTGCAATATCGGGGATTGCCCGAAGAAGAGCGCAGGGCTTTTCTGTTCGAAAAAGTCGTCGACATCAAAGGGCGAAGCTACGACATGCCGATTGCCATCGCTTGTTATGCGGGCAGCCTCGATATTTACGCGCTCGGCATGCAATGTAAGAAAGAAGAAATCTACCCCAAATGGACCCACGCGCAGGCGTATCCAGTCAAGCCCGTGATAGTGGGCTCCGCGCCCTGCCAAGAGCACATCGTCGACGGTAACGAGTTGAAACGGAAAGGGCTCGACATGTTGCCCGTGCCGATTTCGACTCCAGGCTTCGATAACGGTCCCTACACAACTTCGTCTCACTTTGTGACCCGCGATCCTGAGACCGGTCAATACAACATGGGCAACTATCGCGGCCAGATCAAAGCGCCAGATCGTTTGGGTTGCTTCGCGGGAAATTTTTCAGGGCTGCGCGCGCATTGGAAAAAGTGCCGCGAGCTCAAGAAGCCCTTGGAAGTCGCCTGCGTTATCGGCGTGGCGCCCAATCTCTCTTACGCGGCGGTGGCGCGGATCGCGCCGGGGCTAGACGAATATGGCGTTGCGGGTGGGATCTCCGGTGAGCCGGTCGAGTTGGTCAAATGCAAAACTGTCGAGCTACTGGTGCCAGCGCAAGCGGAGATCGCTATTGAAGGTACGATTCCTACCGACGAGGGCGAATGGGAAGGGCCGTTCGGCGAATTCCCCGGCTACATGGCTCATGAAGGCGTCGGCTTCTTCATCAACGTCAACTGCATCACCATGCGCAAAAATCCGATCTACGTCGCATTCCTAAGCCAATTTCCACCGAGCGAGAGCAGTAAGATTCGCGGCGTCGGCACTGAAGGCGTCGTGCGTCGCCGGCTTCAAGATGCCGGTATGGACAATATTCTCGATGTGGCGATCCACGAGAGCAGCGGCAGTTGGGGTTATTTGGTCGTCAAGATCAAGAAGAAATCCGACGAAGACTTCGACAAAATAATCGGCGCGCTGCGGCTGGGCGCGGATGCCGGCAAGATTCTCGTCGTCGTCGATGAAGACATCGACGCACGCGACGCCGATTCGGTGAATTGGGCGCTGACCTTTAACATGCAGCCGCATCGGGACGCGCGGATCCTTGAGGCGGGCATGATGGGTCTCGACCCGTCCATCGTGCCGTCGGAAGATTTCGGCGGCGCGCGTTCGGCGTTGCAAAAAACCGGGAAATGCAGCGTTCTCTGCATCGACGCGACCCGTCCTTGGGCCTATAAGCCGACGTCGCTTCCGAGGCGCGACTTCATGGAGCACGCCATAGAAATCTGGAAACAGTTAGAACTTCCGCCGCTCAAGATCAAAGCGCCGTGGTACGGCTACGAGCTCGGCTACTGGTCCGACCGTAACCGCGAAGAAGCGGAGCTCGCTCTCCAGGGAAGGCACTTCGAAATAGGGGAGCGAGCGAAGCGGGAGAGGAAGAAGCTGGACTCGCTGTAGTTTCTGGTTCGTTTCGAGCCGTCGCTCCCCTTATTTTGCGCCATATGTGAATATCGTCGGTAACAGCTCAGTACCCTCGGCACTGTGGTCCGGCTGATGGCAAGTCGGGCGAGAAAATCGTCACGGCCATCTCCTCGGCAAGCGGCCGCCTCCGCCGGAGCGAAACTTTCACTGCGTTTA
>DASXSW010000625.1:0-5382 GCA_036505755.1 Binatia bacterium
GCATCGAAAGATCCTCCCTTTGAGAGCCTTCCTCCACCCTCTCTAATTCTTGTGACCGGGGCAACAACTGCAGGAACCTCATTTAATTATGATGACTCACGTTTTCCACGAATCACGAGATCCTCGACCATCATCTTTGTCTCTGGAGCTTAAGCGATGATTGCCCTCGCAGGTCGGGGAGAGCGGCGGGGCCTTTTTTCGCGGGTCCGGGATCGTAGCGGCTTTTGTCGCTCGTCAATTGGAAATCTTCGATGCTACACCAACCGCATTGGACTGTCACCAATACTCAAAACGGTGCTTGCCCTTACTCTCCTGCTAAAACTATCAATAGTTCCCTCACGGCCTTGAGCTCCTCATCCTTGATATCGTGCGAGCTAAAAAACCTGATTATTCCGCTTTTATCTATGATGACGATGTTGCTCACGTCGTCTTTCATCTGATAGTCCGACGCCGTCTTGCCATTCCAGTCACAGTATATGCGCATGCCCTCTTTTTTAGAGTGTTCCCTGAGTTTTCTTTTCCATAGCCGCAGGAACGGCCAGTGTGCGTCCGACCAATCGATAATGGGGAGTCTTACTAGAATGTCTTTTAGGCTATCGGTCTGCGCGTAATACAGTTTATTTAATTCATCCTTTAGTTTCTTGTTGGCGCCGACAATGTCTTTGTTTTCGTAGAATATGGCGGTGACCTTGCCTTTGATCATATCTAAAGTCAGTTCCTTGTCATCGCCCGATTGAACTCTAAAGTAGGGAGCCGCGGAGCCTATTAAAACGCTTGCTGCCAGAGAAGAACTTTGGAAAACTGGCAGGCTGAGCAGAGTGACCACAAGGATGCGGCACGCCTTCGCGATCAACGCAAATGACTTCGTAATGGGCCTCCAGCTGTCTGGCCAATTCTGAAACGATGAGGCCAGCTGCGGCTAGTAATGATGATGCAATACCACTTCATTGATTTATTAAGACGTGATTGATGTCAGTCGCACGAATCGGTTTTCACAGTGAAGCTCTGGTTGCAGGAACCACACGTCGATCACCTTCGTGCGGCTTGTGTCGGGATTCTTTGGTAGGCAAACGCCACTATCCCGAGACGATAATAGTGATTTTAAATGCGTTATCGATGGTGGATACAATCAACTTCGTGTCGACGCAGCTGTTCGTGCGTCTGAAACGACTGACCACAATGGTCACATTCAAACGAACTCGCCGTTTGATTTCGCCGAATGTATCCCCAGACTTCCGGATAGGCGAATTTTTTTGACTGATATTTCATAGCCGTTCGATTAATCCGATCGATACGCATAGTAGTTCTTCCTTAGTTTTTGAAGCCGAAATTACTAATCCAGCTCGACACCGCCGAATGCGATTGATCCCGAGCGAATGCCCGTATCATAATCCCCTCCTCCACCATGCCTTTTCTTTGAAATTAGTTATTTCCATCCTGCTTCTTTCCATTCATTATCGTGCTCGTTGACGAGGATCGAAATCGCTATGGTTCGGAAGGAACATCATAGCTTCTCCGTAAGCTGCTCAAGCAACGCCGATGGTAAATCGGCTACCTTATCGACACACCCAGGAGATCGGTCAACGCGTTCAGGACGTCCAGCTGCTCGTGGCAACGCCCGGCGCGAGATGCTCCCTCTAGGACTGTGCATCCTTTTGTCGGGTCGCCGTCACGCCATGGACGATCGCCACGCCGATCAAACAGAGAATACCCACCCCGATCCACTGCATCGGCACGTGGAGCATATTGGCTCCGATCGCCAGGCCAGCGATCAGTATGATGTATCCGACGAGGTAAATTCCAAATGACATCGTTATCCTCCTTGACGACTACTCATATTGAATTCTTCGTGAAAGACTCGTTTTTCCTGCCTATGAGAATATAGCGACTCGGCAGTATTTGCTGTTCAATACGGGACAATTCGATAAAAACATCGCGCTGCATGCGCCTAGAGAATTCACCTGATCTACTCTGGCCACGGAAATTGGAGATGCGGTAGGAATTCGTTCATGGCTATTGTTTCTTGTCTCAGATAATCCTACCGATTGCCGGAGAAGATGCTCCTTCGATCATTGTGAAAAGATCAGCACGCTGTAGGGACCAATGGAAAGCACGCCGTGGCAGGGTAAGCCGTCGTACTCGCCCGGTTCGGTGGCCACGTTGGTGCTTCGATGACCTTCAAAGTCTTCGCTGTAACCCTGCCAGTCGCTGTTGAAACGGAGTTTCCAGGTCCCTGCGGCCGGGAAGCCGATGACGTAGCCATCCTGCGGCTCGTTGAGGAAGTTGGCGACGACCACGACGTCGTCCGCGGGTCCGCCCCTATCCCAACGGTGGTAGGCGAGGACCTTGCGTTCGTCGTGCAAGTGATAGACCTGGGTGAACTGCCCGCAGAGTCCACGCGTAAAGCCGTCGCGGTTGAGCCGCAGCCGGATGAGGTCGCGGTACAGCCGAACGATACCGTGGAATTCGTCACGTTGGTCCCAATCGACGGGAACCGTGTCTCGGAACCAATTTCCCTCGAGGAATTCCTGGCCCTGGAAGAGCATGGGAATGCCCGGCGCGGTGAACACCATGGCCGCGGCGAGCGTCGAACGCTTCTGGGAGTACCAGCCTTTAGCATCCTTCGGGCTCACCTCATGCGGCACGCGCGCCCTGCCGTTCGCCACTTCATCGTGCGATTCGCTGTAGATGACTCGTTCGAAGGCGTCGTCGTTGTAGCGGTAGCATAGCGCGTCACGGATAGCGCTCAACGAACGTTGTTCATCGTCGGACGTGATCACCGCCTGGCGTATGGGGTGGACGAATTTAGCACACCACTGCGAACCAAATCCGGCTCCGCCGGCTCCCACGTCCTTGGTGAGCCACTTGTTGTTCTGGTGATCTTCGGCGATCGTGATCCGGCCGGGAAATTTCTCAGCGACCTGGCGGTTGATCCATTGCATCAGGCTCCAACCCGTGGGCAGGTCCTTGCCGCCGGGGCCGGGGAAGGAATGAATGTAGGCGGTGCCGTCGAAGCGCAGGCCGTCGACATGGTATTCCTCGAGCCACATAAAGACGTTGTCGAAAATATATTGTCGGACCTCGTTGCGACCATAATCGGGCCGCGTATCTCCCCACGGCGTGTGCGCCCGGTCGTCGTTGTAGAAGTAGATCCCGCCGCGATTGTTCTCGGACCAGCCGTCGAACTGCCAAAGATCGAGGTCGCTCGGTCCAAGGTGGTTGTATACGACGTCGAGAATCACCGCGATGCCATGCCTGTGGGCGCGCTTGACGAACTTCTTGAACGCCAAAGGGCCTCCGTAGGCGAGCTCAACCGAAAAGATATGGGCGGGGTTATAGCCCCACGATCGGACTCCCGCGAACTGGGCCACCGGCATGATCTCGATCGCATTGACGCCGAGCTTTTTCAAATGTCTCAGACGGGCCGACACCGACGCGAACTTGCCGGGTAGGTTGTCGTCCTCCTCGTCGTTGAACGTGCCGACATGCAGTTCGTAGATGACGAGCTCGTTCCGCGCCGCGAGATGGAAATCGTCGCCCTCCCAATCAAAGCTCGGGTCGTGGACGGTGGCGTTGCCGACCGAGCTGGTCACCTCGCGAGCATACGGATCGATGCGCTTGAACTCGCCCTTCGACGTCGTCAGTAGGTACCGGTACTGATCGCCGACATGAGCCTCGGCGACGTCGGCGTACCAGTGGCCGTTCTCCTCGGCCTGCATGGGATGCTTGGCACCGTCCCAATCGTTGAACGAGCCGATGACGGACACTCGCCGGGCATTGGGCGCCCACACGCGGAACGCGACTCCCCGCGCGTGAGGAATCGCTCCCATGCTCTTGATCTTCGTTTCACCGCTCATCCTTGGTTCCTAACAAAAAGGAAGGAGGGGTTTTTGTCCAATCTTGGACGACGTTGAAAAGTAATATCGCACGGCCTGCGGAGCTGCGCAGCCGCTCTTAGGCAATCTGCGCGAGGTAGTCGCTGAGTTTGGTTTCCTTGATGATGAGAAAATGATCGCTATTGGTTTCGATCAATCCCAGGTTGCGAAATCTCTGCATGAAGACGCTGATTCGAGGCCGCGTCGTGCCTACCATCTCCGACAATTCTTCATGGGAAATCTTCAGTTCGATGCGGATGCTGCGCGGGTCCTTCTTGCCCATGGTGCGCGCCAACTGCAACAACGTCTGGCCCAGCCGCTGCTCGCTATCTGCCGTGACTAGATTGGCGATGACCTGTTGTTGGTCGGCGATACGCACCGCCAGGTAGCGCACGAAGCCCTCAGACAAGGAGTCGCGGCTCAGGCGCGCAAAAAACTGCGGACAGGGTATTTGTTTTAACTTCGTTTCTTTCATCGCCGCCGCGGTTTCGTGACGCGCGCCTAACCCGGCTAAACACAGCTCGCCGAAAATATCTCCGCCGCTATGGATGGCCAGTAGACATTCTTTACCTTCGGGCGAGAGCAGAAGCAGTTTGATCTGGCCGGTCTCGATGAAATAGACCATCTCATCCTGGTCGCCGCAGGTGTAAACATTCGTGTGCCGCGGGATCGTCACGGCGCGAGAGTTTTGCGTCTCGTGCCGCAACGAATCGCGCATTTGCTGTTTGAACCGTTCCGCTTCGGGAGTCTGTTGAATCATGGCGCGCGTTTCTCACTAATTATGGCGCTGTGCCCAATCTCCGCTGCTCTCTTGAAGGCGGATCATATGCGTATGGGGATTACCACGAGAGTCTTTCTCCATTTGCATGGCAACGATGTCGCCGACTCGCAATTGGCTGACCGGATAGACCCGCCCAAGATACATCACCCGGGTCTCCGCGCTATAAGTAACCATTCCGGGATGACCCGGACTGGATCGAAGGTAAATCTCGTTGGATCCGGTATCGACCCGTTCCACCGTCCTGACGATCTCGCTCCGGACCGGTTGACTGGCCCTGCCGGGAAGGGTCTCTCTGCCGATCAGCGCCGTGTTGCCGCTGCAACCTGCGAGTGCTGTCAAAGCCACTGCGAGGGCTAAACCCGATGCTGCATGATTGAATAAATTCATAATGTCTTACCTTCTTTCAATTCTCTTAAAATCGGAGCGGCAAGAAGAAGTTACCGCCTGTAGTATCCGTCCGAGTAATGATGACCGTTGTGATACTCGTGACATCCTGCCGCGCTTACGAGGCCGATTGTCAGCAAGAAAAACAAAGCAATGGTTTTCATAATTCCTCCTTTTGTTTCGACGCCCAAGAAGATTGATCAAATCGCTTCATAACTCTTTTTTCTGAATGACTATAAAGAGCAGCTTACGTGCCACTTCTCGCGGTTACGAAGAGACTGGATTTCGCAAGAGATTATTCAACGCGCCGGAGGGAAACGGAGGGACGGTTCGGCGAAAGAG